>PEZH01000037.1 GCA_002774085.1 Candidatus Shapirobacteria bacterium CG09_land_8_20_14_0_10_38_17
TGTAACAATGTAACAATTTAGCAATGTAACAATGTAACAATGTTTCTTTCTTTTTGTTTTTTTACTTTTAACTTTTAACTTATCTTATAATCCACCAGGTGAACTGAATATCTTGGTTAAACGGCTTGTTGAGGGCAACAACAAAGTATTTTTCTTCGCTTTCAGCATTTTTTGTCTTAACATATAATATTCGATTTTGGATGTCGCCTTTGGGAGCGATGTAAATTTGTTTTTGATTGTCAATATTATTGTTGATAATTTTTATTTCTTCTTTATTGGCCGGGAGGGTTGCTTCACCGGCAACGGCGTTAAGGTCAATCTGGCTGTTTTGACTTTGGCTATTTTCTTCTTTAGGGGCGGCGATGATAAGATTTTGAGAGAGTGAAGCTTGTTCTTGAGGGAGAAGTTCAATTGATGAGGGTTCTTTAATTTCAGGAGGGTTTTCGTTGACGATTTGAAGAGTGGAGTTAGTTTCTGTATCGGCTTTGGCTAACAACGTTTTTAGAGCTTTAATTTCTTCTTGAAGGGGTTGATATTGAGGGTTTTCTTGAGGAAGAAGAGAAAGCAGTTTTTGATAGGATTGGAGAGCATTGTTAATTTGTCCTGCTTTGACCTGAATTTTTCCTAAATTGGCTAAATTTTCAAGATTAGTGGGCTCAATTTCGTAAACGATGCGGGTGTAATAAGCGGCTGATTGAAAATCCCCTTTTTGAGCGAAAAGTTGGCTTTGAGTTTTGGGATAAACAGGATTTTGGGGTGATAATTGTCGAGCTTGTTCTAAGTCTGATATCGCCGCCTCGATAGCTTTTGGAGAGAAAGAGATAATTCCTTGATAAATTTTGGCTCTTTGGGCAAAAAGGCGGTCGTCTCGGGGATAAATACTAATGCCATTGTTAATAGTATCAAGAGCTGATTGGACTAAGACTAAAATTTCTTTTTTGTTTGTTTCGTTTTGGTTTTGGTTTTGGGATCTTTCTTCGGCGTGAACCAGGAATTGCTGTGCGGTGTTGATATAGTAAGATGGGTTTTGGGCGATGGGAGATGTTTGAGGAGACTGGTTTTGAGCGCGCTGTTTGGATAGGGGGGTGATGACCGGTTGTTCACTTTTAGGAAGAGTGAGAACAAGAGTGATGGAAAGAATAATTCCTAAGGCAAAGACGGCGGCGATGATGATGGTGAGTTTGGGGTGAGAAGGATACATATTGCCTTGTTGTTTGTCAAGTTTTTTGCTTTGTCATTCTGACCCGCCTAGCCGGCGAGGCTGGTCCGCCTCATCGGCGAGGGAAGAATCCCATTTTATCCGTCCTATCTTTTCTTATCTGTCCTATCAGATTTAGAAAATTAAAAATTAGGAATTAGGTTAATTTCTTTTTAGTCTGTTTCTTTATCAATAATTTTTTGAACTCCCGAGCTTTCCTTGAGCAGGTTCTTAGTTTTACGATGGGCCTGTTTTAGTAATTCTTGCTGGGACGGAGTGATGTGGCTGATATCTGATAGCAGTCGGGAGAGATAATCGCTAATTTCTGTTAGGCCGTTCTTAAGATTAAGACTAATCCAAATTAAGGCGTTGGTTTCCTGCTTTTTTAAGTTTTCTTCTGTCTCTTTTTTTTCTTTTTTTAAAATAACGATTCTTCCCTGTTGTTTTAGCAATTCTAAATATTGTTTGCCAAAAACAATCGCTAAAGGGGTAATTAGGAGAAGAGAAAACAGCTGAATGACGGCATTGATGTTTTTTAGCGAAGAACTAAAAAAGAGAATAATTACTAACGTAAGGGCGAGAACAATGGAGGGAGAAGAAAGAAAAGCAACACCAAAAAGAAGAAAATAAATTAAGAAAAACAAGGGTGAGCTTAAACCGCCAGTTTCCGAGATTAAAACGAGAACAGTAATGGCAAAAATTGCTAAATTAAGATTGTTGCTTAGGAGTTTGTTTTTGATAAATTTCTGATTGAAAAGAAAGATGATCATTAAAATAGCTATAAGCTGTAGGCTATAAGGAGAAGAAAGATTGACCCAGAAAAGGGAAAATGAGAGAGCAACAGTAAGAGAAATTATGGTGGGAATAATTAGAGGCAGGGAAAACATGATTATTAGATTGCTATATTGTTAAATTGTTATATTGTTAAATTGTTACATTGTTACATTGTTATATTGTTAAAGTCGTCATTCCCGCAATTCCCTGTCATTCCTGACCTGGCCCGCCTAGCCGGCGAGGGAAGAATCCCATTTTATTCGTCCTATCCGTCTTATTTGTCTTCTTCTTCCTCTCTTTCCCTATCTGTCCTATCAGATTTAAAAAATTAAAAATTAAAAATTAAAAATTAAAAATTGATATTATGTCCCCGTCACAATATTATTACCCCTTTATAATATCAGATTTAAGAGAGTAAATGTCAAGAAGATTGTCTTTGAATTTTGAAGCTTTCATATTATTGTATTGTTTAGGATTTGTTTTCATAGATGGGTTATGTTAATATCATAACTAATGAAGGCAAAAAAGGGGATTTATCGGTTTGCGGCGATTGAGGAAAAATGGCAGAAAAGATGGCGAAAAGATAATTTGTATCAAGCGGTTGATTTTGGTAAGCGCGCCAACAAATTTTATACCTTAGTGGAATTTCCCTATCCTTCAGGAGAAGGGCTTCATATCGGCCACACCTTTACGATGACCGGAGCTGATATTTATGCTCGCAAAAAACGGATGGAAGGGAAGAATATTTTATTTCCTATGGGATGGGATGCTTTTGGTCTGCCAACAGAAAATTATGCTGTTAGAACCGGTACTCAACCACAAATAGTTACTAAGAAAAATACAGACAACTTTCGTCGTCAAATGAAGAAGATGGCCTTTTCATTTGACTGGAGTCGAGAGATTAATACCACCGATCCTGCTTATTATAAATGGACCCAGTGGATTTTTATTCAATTATTCAAGCGTGGTTTAGCTTACAAGAAGGCGATGTCTATTAATTGGTGTCCTTCTTGTAAAATCGGCTTAGCCAATGAAGAGGTTATTAAGGAAAAAATAAAGACTAAAAGCGGAAAAGCAAGGGAAATTGAGAAATATGTGGATGTTTGTGAGAGATGCGGCACACCGGTAGAAAGGCGACAAATTAATCAATGGATTGTCAAAATTACTAAATATGCCGATCGGCTAATTGATGGATTGGAAAAGACTGATTTTATTGAGAAAGTAAAAGCGGCTCAAATAAATTGGATTGGCCGTTCGCAGGGAGCGAAAGTTAAATTTCCAATAGCTAGTCATTCTGAATTTATTTCAGAATCGATCCTGAATCAAGTTCAGGATGACGGGAAGGGGGTAGTTCAGGATGACATTGAAGAAATTGAGGTGTTTACGACGAGGCCGGATACGCTTTGGGGAGCGACTTTTATGGTGATCGCGCCCGAGCATCCGGTCGTCGCTTCGCTCCTAAGTTCAAAGTTCAAAGTTCAAAGTTCAAAATTGAAGAAGATTGAAAATTATGTTGGAAGAGCCAGACGAAAATCGGATTTGGAGAGAGCGGACTTAGCTAAAGAAAAAACCGGCGTTTTTACGGGACTAACAGCTATCAACCCAGTCAACAAGAAGAAAATTCCAATTTGGGTATCGGATTTTGTTTTGGCAAGCTACGGGACGGGAGCGATTATGGCTGTTCCCGCTCATGACGAACGAGACTATGCTTTTGCTAAAAAGTATAATTTGCCTATTATTCCCGTGATTGAGCCATTACGGAGTTGGGATTTTAACCAAAATGCCTACACCGATATGGAGAAAGGGAAAATGATTAATTCTGGTCCTTTAAATGGCTTAAGGCCTAATCAGGCGATTAAGAAAGCGGTTGAGATTTTGGAAGAGAAAAAGATTGGTAAAAGGGCTGTTTCCTATCATTTGCGCGATTGGATTTTTTCCCGCCAGCATTATTGGGGAGAGCCGATTCCAATGGTTTATTGCGAAAAATGCGCAGAGAAAGGAATAACTTGGTGGGATACAAAAGAAGGAAAAAAGCTCCAAAGCTCCAAAGCTCTAAAGCTCAAAAGCTCAAAACAGCAAAAACGTTTTGAAAATTTGAATTTAGAAAATTTGGATTTGATTAGAAATTTGAAATTAGAAATTAGAAATTCCAGTTCGCCAGCTGGTGAACTGGCTGGTTGGTTTCCGGTGCCGGAGAAAGATTTGCCGGTAGAGCTACCTCGAGTAGAAAAATATGAACCAACCGATACGGGGGAATCACCCTTAGCTAATGTTTCAGGCTGGGGAGAAGTTAGGTGTCCTGTTTGCGGTGGTCCGGCACGTCGAGAGACAGATACGATGCCCAATTGGGCCGGTTCGGATTGGTATTATTTAGCTTATGTTTTAGCACATAAGCTAAATAGTCTAAAGTCTAAAGTCCAAAGTCCAAAGTCCAAGAACATTTTTGTTATCAACAAAAATGTTCTTGATTATTGGTTGCCGGTAGATATTTATATTGGCGGCGATGAGCATAACACTCTTCACCTATTGTATTCTCGCTTTATTTATCAATTTTTGTATGATATTGGTGCTGTTCCCAAAGATTATCCCGAGCCTTATTATAAGCGAATATCTCATGGGGTAATTTTGGGAGCTGATGGCCAGCGAATGAGCAAATCAAGAGGAAATATTATTAATCCCGATAAAAAATGGGAACAGTGGGGTGTTGATGCCCTGAGAATGTATTTGATGTTTATTGGCCCTTTTGAGGGGACGATGGTTTGGAATGAAAATGCCCTGAAGGGGGTGGCAAGATTTTTGGATCGTTTTAAAAATATTGTTTTGTGGTCGGCTAAATTTAAAGAGAGTCCTCCGGTAACAGATAAAGATTTTTTAGTTGTTTTAAATAAAACCATCAAGAAAGTTGGTAGTGATTTGGATAATTTTGGTTTTAATACAGCAATAGCTTCACTAATGAAGTTGGTTAATTATTTGTACGAAAGTAATATTAATCCTAATAATAAATTAATTACTAATAAAAAAGTGCCGCCTGCTTTTATATTAAGTAAGGAAAATTTAGAGAGATTAATTAAATTGATTGCCCCGTTTGCGCCTTATTTGGCCGAAGAACTTTGGTGTGAGGTTTTGGGTAATAAGTTTTCTGTTCATCAACAAACTTGGCCAACTTATAATAAATATCTTTTGGAAGAGAAAATGAATACAATAGTTGTTCAAGTGAATGGTAGATTAAGAGCCAAAATTGACATAGAAAGAAGTATTGCGAATGATAAAGATGCGGTTATTTTGAGGGCGAAAAAAAATTCTAAAATAAAACGCTATTTGGTTGGTAAAAAGATAAGGAAAGTTTTTTTTGTCTCCGGTCATCTCATTAACTTTGTAGTGGAATAATCTTTTAATTTTCACTACGATACTATGTGGTATCGTAGTGGTGTTGAATAGTTTTTATTTTCTTTTTTATGAAAGAAAGCATCTTGGAAAGTGTAGAAAAAGTGGATGGAGAAGAAGGCTTTGGTTTTGGCGATGGGTTGAAAGAAAAAGGGGAGGGAATTGACGAAAAAAGTTTTTGGGAATTTTTAAAAGACAATGTTATCGAATGGGTAATGGTGTCAATTGGGATTACGTTGATTTTAATTGGCCTGGCCCAACATTTTCATTGGTTAGAAGATGATATTAATGGAGTATCAATTATTAGAGCGGATAAAGGTTCCGCGACAATCTCGAGTGAAGCTAAAGAGGGGATAGTGGTTGATGTTGCCGGTGCGGTTGTCAAGCCCGGTGTGTATCAATTGGACAGTGGTTCTCGAGTTAATGATTTGTTAATTGCTTGCGGGGGACTAACGCAATGGGCAAGTAGGCGCTTTATTGAAAAGGATTTAAATAGAGCTCGGTTGATGAGTGATGGAGAGAAAATTTACATTCCTTATATTGGTGAAGAAACGGCAATAGCAGTTTCTTCTGTTCAGTCTGATTCCTCAACAAAGATAAACATCAATAAAGCGGCGATAGGGGAGTTAGAAAGTTTGCCGGGTATTGGTTTTGCCTATGCTTCGGCGATTATTGAATATCGGCAAGATAAGGGTAATTTCTCTTCCGTTGAAGAAATTAAAAACGTCCCCGGGATTGGCGAGAAAACTTTCGAAAAAATAAAGAATTCAATTATTATTAATTAAGATTAGTGAGACTTCTTCGCTTTCTTTTTTTCTTTATTTTGGTTTTTTTTCTTTGGTTTTGGCGTCTTCAAAGTAGCCAAGTCGTTTTAATGGAAGGGGAGATGGTAAAAATAGAGGGTGTCTTAAGGCAAGAGCCGCAGATATTGGGTCAAAGTCAAATTTTTAATCTTTCTCAAGTTAGGATTAGGGCGCGGCGCTATCCTGAATTTCATTATGGTGATAGAATAGAAGTTTTTGGCAAATCAAGTAAACAATTGATAAACAAGTATTATTCTCGTTGGTCTATTAATTATCCCGAAATTATAGTAGTAAATTCAAGCGAAGGTAATAAAATTAGCAAATGGATAGGTCAGTTGCGGATTAAATTAAGGGATATCTATCAACAAACCTTACCGGAGCCGGCGGCATCACTTTTGGCGGGAGTAGTTTTAGGAGTGAAAAGTAGCCTTCCTGGTGATTTTTATCAAAATTTGCTTTCAACCGGTTTAATACATGTGGTGGTGGCTTCAGGGGCTAATGTTGTTTTTGTTTTTAATATTATTGGTGGGGTTTTAAACCAAATTTTGAGTCGTCGTTTAGCTCTTTTAGTTAGTATGCCGGTAATTTGGATTTATGCTTTATTGGCAGGAGGGGATGCTCCGGTAATTAGGGCGACAATTATGGTTAGTTTTGCTATATTAGCTAGTTTTTTTGGCCGCCAAAAAGAAACGCTGCGGATTTTAGTTATTACCGCGATTATAATGACAATGTTTGCTCCTGCAGTGATCTTCGAACTTGGGTTTCAGCTTTCTTTTGCCGCTACCGCAGGGATACTTCTCTTTAAGAAAAAAATTGATTCCTTTGTTAATCACTTACCAGGAAGTAATTTCTTGGGTGATGATTTAGCGACTACTTTATCGGCTCAAGTTTTAACCACACCCCTATTGTTAGTTTCATTTGGTCAGTTTCGTCCCTTGTCATTTATTCCCAATGCCTTGCTTTTATGGTTAATCCCGGAAATTATGATTTTAGGATTTATATTAGCGGTGTTGGGGTTGCTTTTTTTGCCGATAGCCTACTTTTTTGCCTTAGTTGTTTGGGCGCCGCTGCAATTATTTATTTTAGGAACTGAATTTTTTAGTCAACTTTCTCCGGTTTCAGAAGCTATCCCGCCCGTTTGGTCAATTTGGTTATACTACGGATTAGTGGGGATAATAGGAAAAAGATGGTTAAAGTAAAAGCTAATCACCTGCTTTATGTAGTATTTGTTTGTCTTGTTTTTGACGGGTTTTGGGTTCTTTGGTGCTGGCCCGATGATAATTTTCATTTGGTTTTTTGCGATGTTGGCCAAGGGGATGCGATTTTGATGAGCTTTGGGGAAACACAAGTTTTAGTTGATGGTGGTTCCGATGATCGGGTATTAAGTTGTTTGGGAGAACATATGCCCTTTTGGGATAGAGAGTTAGAAATGGTAATTTTAACTCATCCTGAAAAAGATCATGGTGGGGGATTAATATCTGTAATAGAAAGATATAAAGTGAGCTATTTTGTCTGGGGTGTTTTGGGAAACCCGGCTGTTTTCTATCAAAAATTATTGGTTGCTCTTAGCAAAGAGGATGTTTGTTTGATAAATCCCTGGCAAGGGGATGAATTGACGATGGGTAGGGTTAAAATTAAATTTTATTGGCCTGATAGAGATTGGGTAGCCCAAAGACTATCGGTTAAGTCTGAAGATTTGGATAATTTTGATGTATCAAAAAGTGGCTTAATGTATCAAAGCACCTCGGGATCGCCCAATGATTTTTCTTTAGTTTTTAAAGTTAGTTTTAATAACTTTGATGTTCTTCTTACCGGCGATGCCGATCAGAAAATTCAGCCGGAAATATTAATGACTACCTCTTTTCCTCAAGTGGATGTTTTGAAAGTAGCTCACCATGGTTCAAGGTATGCTTTTTTAGATGAAGTTTTATCGCAGGTGAGACCTGAATTGGGGGTCATTTCTGTGGGTAAGAATCCTTGGGGTCATCCTACCCAAATGTTGTTGGATCAGTTGAGTCGTTTTGGGATGGTGATTCGGCGAACCGATAAAGATGGAACAGTGGAAGTGATCAGCGATGGAGAGAAGTGGGGGATAAAATAAATTGCTACATTGCTAAACTGTTAAGACTGTCATTCTGATCCGCCAGCTGGCGGATCAGAATCCCGTAGGGAAGAGTTATTCAATTACGAGTTAGCGGATCCTTCAGAATGACGATTGATTATTAGTTATCTTTCTTTGGGAGGCCTACCTTTGACAGGAAAGTTGGGAATTAAAAATTCACAAGAGCGGGTGTTATAATAGGATTGTGGATATTAAAAAGGAGGTCGGGGAGGCAATTAAAAAAGCCTTAGAAGAGCTTGGTTTCTCTAAATTTAAGATAGATTTTAGTTTAGAGCAACCGGAAAACCTTGCTTACGGCGATTATGCCACCAATGTGGCAATGGTGGCTTTTAAGAGGTTTCGGCCAAAGACTGATCGTTCTCTGGACGAAAAAGTCAAAAATCCTCTTGATTTAGCCAGAAAAATTATTGAGAAACTGAACAAACAATTATCTGCTTTTTCAATAATTGCCAAAGTTGAAGCAGTCCCACCAGGGTTTATTAATTTTTATCTTTCTCAAGATTATTTATTTACTACGATACTACGTAGTATCGTAGTAAAAGAAAAGTTTGGTGGTAGCCAGATGGGCAAGGGGAAGACAGTAGTTATTGATTATTCTTCTCCCAATATTGCCAAACCTTTTGGTATCGGTCACTTACGCTCTACGATTATTGGCCAAGCTCTTTGTAATATTTATTCTTTTTTGGGATATAGGGTTATTGGCGATAATCATTTAGGGGATTGGGGGACGCAATTTGGTGCTTTATTATGCCAAATTAAATTAAAGATTAAAAGTGAAAAATTAAAAGTTGAAGACTTGACAATCAATGACTTAGAAAGGCTGTATGTTGAATTTCATCAAGAGGTAGAGAAGAATCCTGATCTGGAAGTTGAGGCGAGAAAATGGTTTAAGAGGTTAGAAGATGGTGACGAAGAAGCAGAGCGAATTTGGCAGATAATGGTTGATATCTCAATGAAAGAGTTTAAGAGAATTTATGGATTATTGGGAGTTTCTTTTGATGTCGTTTTGGGAGAGAGTTTTTATGTAGATAAGATGGCTGGGGTTATCGCCGATGCTCAGGATAAGGGAATAATTAAGGAAAGCAGGGGAGCAAAGGTGATAAATATTCCTGGTGTGGAAACGCCGGCAATGTTAGTTAAATCAGATGGGGCAACAACCTATTTTTTGCGTGATTTGGCGGCAATTAAATATCGAGAAAAAAAATGGCGGCCATTGTTGATGATCTATGAGGTGGGTGCAGACCAAATTTTTCATTTCCATCAGCTTTTTGCCGTTGCTCGGATGTTGGGTTATTTATCGGAAGGGAAATTAATTCATGTAGCGCACGGAATGGTTAGGGGTCTTGGAGGAAAACTTTCTACAAGATTGGGGAAGACGATTCATTTAGAGGCGGTATTGGCGGAGGCAATTGGGCGGGCTGAAGAATTAGCCAAGAAAGCGGGTGTTTCAAAAAATCTTTCTTTACGGGAACGGAAAAAAGTAGCCAAAATAGTGGGTATTGGGGCGGTGAAATATAGTGACTTAAAGCAGAATCCCAAAACAGATGTTATTTTTGATTGGGATAAAATATTGACATTGGAGGGAAATGCTGGACCATATTTGCAGTATACCTATGCTCGATGCAAAAGCGTATTAAGCAAAAAGGAGAATTTGTTTTTATCAACGCGAGATGATGTTATGAAAATAATTTTACCTAAATATCAACCAAATTTTGATGAATTAGCGATTGCAAGAATTATTTGCCATTTTGAAGAGGTGGTTAAAGAGGCAGCAAAAAGCTTTTCTCCTAATCTAATCGCTAATTTTTTATATGATCTTTCTCAGAAATATAATAATTTTTATAATCAGCATCGAATTTTAGGAGAAGGAGGCAAAAAAGAACAACTCCGTTTGCTTTTGACGTTGGCGGTAGCCCAGACACTAAAAAATGGCCTGAATTTGTTGGGTATTGATGTTTTGGAGAAAATGTGATAAATCCGCCAGCTGGCGGACATATGTTATAATGCTTTACTTATGAAAAGTTTTTCTCTTTTTACCTTGTCTAATGACCTACGAGTGTTGTTAGTCCCTATGGAGGGAGCAAAAAGCATTACTGTTTTAGGGATGGTAAAGACGGGATCACGCTATGAAACTTCTAAAAAAGAGGGTTTGGCTCATTTCTATGAACATATAGTGTTTAGAGGAACTCAAAAGTATCCCGTAAAAAGAGACTTAGCTTTAGCAGTAGACAAAATTGGCGCGGAGTATAATGGTGCTACTTCTAAAGAATATACCTTTTATTATGTTAAGAGCGCCGCTAAAGACTTGGATGTAGGTTTGGATATTGTCTCACAGCTTTTAGTTTATCCTCTCTTGAAACAAGGAGATATAGATGTGGAGCGGGGAGTAATTCTGGAAGAACTTCATATGTACGAAGATATTCCTCATTTTAAAGCAGAGATGGAGCTTTTTAAGCTTTTATATTCTCAACATCCTTTGGGGAAAAATGGCATTGGTTTCCCAAAGACAATTAACAGTTTTCAGTCTAATGATTTTTTGGCTTTTAAAAAGAAGTTTTATACGGCCGATAAAACTGTGGTAGTGGTAGCAGGGAAAATGAAAGTTGAAGAGGTGAAGGAGAAAGTGGAGCGTTGTTTTGGCAAAATGGAAAGAGGGCAGAGGATAGCTTTTAAACTGGTGGAAGGTTTAAGAGGGAAAAAATTTAGTAAAATAAAACGGCAAACCGATCAAGTTCATTTGGCTTTAGGTGTGCGAGCCTTACCAAGATTAGACAAGAGAAGATTTGCCCAAACTCTTTTAAATATTATTTTAGGCCAGGGAATGTCATCGCGGTTGTTCCAGCGGATTCGCGAGCAGGAAGGACTTTGTTATTCAATTAAATCTGATATTGAGCTTTTCCAAGATACCGGAGCTTTGGCAATAGAAGCAGGTTTGAACAAAGAGCGAGTTAGTGAGGCGACGGAAAGGATAAAAAAGGAGTTGTTTTTAATAAGTAAAGAAAAGGTTAGTGATGATGAGTTGGTTAAGGCTAAAGATTATTTTCAGGGACGATTGGCTCTTGATTTGGAAGATTCTTATCAACAGGCTATTTTTTATGGGGAGCAAGCTTTGTTGGAGAAAAATATCAAAAGGCCTAATGATTTGCTAAGAGAGATAGAAAAGGTTGATAATTCAAGTATTTTATCTGTTGGTAAAGAATTGTTTTCCCCAGAAAATATAAAGTTAGTTTTGGTGGGCGGGAGGTGAAGATAGATGATTTTACGACCTAAAGAAGAACAATCAATAGTTTTGATAAAACCGGATGGGGTTAAACGGGGTCTTATTGGGGAGATTATTTCTCGTTTTGAGAAAGCAGGGTTGAGAATGGCTGCCTGTAAAATGGTTTGGGTAGATAGAAAATTGGCTATTCGACACTATGGTTATGATGATAGTTGGTTTGAAAATGTTGGTAAGAAGATACATCAGTTTTATAAAGAGCACGGGATGGATGTTGAGGAAGATTTTGGTAAGTTGACTAATCACCAAATGGGTGAATTAGTGCAACGGTGGAATGTAGATTATTTAACGGAAGGACCGGTGTTAGCAATGATTTGGGAAGGACCCGGTGTTGTTGAGGTGGTTCATAAAATTGTTGGGCCGACATATCCTTTGTCAGCCCCTCCGGGAACCATTAGGGGTGATTTTGCCATAGATTCGCCGGCACTTTCCAATACTGAGAAACGCTCCGTGCATAATTTAGTTCACGCTTCAGGTACGGTGGAAGAAGCACAATTAGAAAGGCAACTTTGGTTTAGAGAGAAGGAGATAAAGAAGCCTTAACTTCATCACGTGAAAAAGTAATTTACTGGTCGGAGTGCCGGGAATTGAACCCGGTGCCTCTCGGTCCCGAACCGAGCGTTCTACCGATGAACTACACTCCGTATAATATAGATGATTCTGGAGTCTCTGCCACCAGTCGGCGGATTGATTCTTTGAGTTTTTCCTGATAGCAATGTAACAATTTAACAATGTATTTCTCTTGTCATT
>PEZH01000044.1 GCA_002774085.1 Candidatus Shapirobacteria bacterium CG09_land_8_20_14_0_10_38_17
CTCTTATCCATATTTTTAAATCTTGAACTTTAGCAATATAACAATACAACAATTTAGCAATTTATTGTTTTCATGAACATTTCAAATTTTGAGATATTAGTTATTTACCGTATAGCAATTTAACAATGAGCAAGGTTTTAATTTCTCAACGCGATGCCTATGGTGAAGCTCTTTTGGCTCTTTCTAAAAAGGAGGAACGAGTGGTGGTGTTGACAGCTGATTTGGCTTCTTCAACGAGAATAGAGAAAGTAGCGCGTCAGTTCCCGGAGCGGTTTTTTAACTTGGGAGTGGCTGAACAAAATGCGGTTGGCGTTGCCGCTGGCTTAGCCTTGGAAGGATTTATCCCCTTTTTATCTTCTTTCGCGGTTTTTATCCCCGGCCGTTGCTTTGACCAAATTCGTGTTTCCGTTTGCCAAAATAAGGCTAATGTGAAACTGGTAGGTTCCCACTTGGGATTTTCTAATAGCGGCGACGGCGCTTCGGCTCAAAGCATTGCCGATATTGCCTTAATGCGGTCAATGCCCGAGATGGTAGTTTTATCGCCGGCTGATGCTAATGAAGTTAAAAGTGCTGTTGTGGCCATGGCCGCATATCAAGGGCCGGTTTATATGAGAATTAGTCGAAGTAAAACCCTCTTATTGACCAAGAAAGATAGGGAGTTTAAAATTGGTCAGGCAACGGCAATGCGGCGGGGGAGAAAATTGACGATTGTGGGCACAGGGCCGATTTTAGCAAAAGCCTTAGCAATTGCTAACAGGTTAGATGCGGAAGTGATTAATTGTGCAACGATTAAGCCATTAGATGGGGAGACGATTATTAAGTCAGTTAAAAAGACTGGTCGGGTTTTAACATTGGAGGAACATTCGGTCTTGGGGGGATTGGGAGCGGCAGTGGCAGAATTTTTGAGCCAAGAATGTCCGGTGCCTATAAAAATTATGGGTATTCCCGATGTTTTTGGAGAATCGGCGAGAGATCCCGAAGAGCTTTATCAAAAATATGGCTTAGCGGAAAAGGAAATAAAAGAAGAAGGAGAAAAGCTGATTAATAGTTAACAGTTAAAAGTCCAAAGTTAAAGACATTGTTAAATTGTTGAATTGTTAACCGTCATCCTGAACTTGATTCAGGATCTTTCTAAGATGATCCTGATTTTTATCAGGATGACGATGAGAAGGGGATTCTGGACCCTGTACCATTCGATACAGGGCTAGAGCAAGCCAGAATGACGATATTTATAGGCAAAATGATGTTAGGACTCGTTATTTGATAGCCACACTCTATATAGAAATTGAAAATTCAATAGAAATTACCCGCCTGCAAAAGCTGGCGCTTTAGCGCCTGCGGACAGGAAAATTAGAAATTAAAAATTTTTAAAGGTGTCTTTAAAAAAAATTACTAAAAACGGTCGGGCTCTTTTTTTAGCCTATGATCATGGAATGGAGCACGGGACGGTTGATTTTGACGACCGTTCAGTTGATCCGGAGAAAGTTTTGGCGATTGCTAACTGTGGGCAGTTTAGTGGTGTGATTTTACAAAAAGGAGTGGCGGAGAAATATTATAATTCCAAGAAGTATCAAGTGCCGCTAATTGTTAAGTTGAACGGTAAAACTAATTTAGTTGATGACTCTGATCCTTATTCACCGCAACTTTGTCGTGTTGAGGAGGCGGTAGAATTGGGAGCGTCGGCAGTAGGTTATACTGTTTATGTAGGCAGTCGCTACGAGAACAAAATGATAAATGAATTTGCTAAGATTGAAAGAAAGGCGGATAAGTATGGCTTACCCTTGATTGGTTGGATGTATCCTCGAGGGAAAGCGGTCGCCGGTAGGGAATATTCAAGGGAAGTTTTGTCTTATGCGGCGAGATTGGCCTTGGAGGTAGGGGCAGAGATGGTTAAAATTCCTTATAGCGGTGATAGGGAGAGCTTTTCTTGGGTAGTTAAGGCGGCGGGGAAGGTAAAAATAGTGGTTCAGGGGGGACCAAAGATAAAAGAGGGACTCTTTTATCAGGTGATTAGAGATGTTTTATCGGCCGGAGCAATTGGTTTAGCCGTGGGAAGGAATGTGTGGCAGGCGGGAGAGCCAATTAAGGTAGCGGAAGAAATAGGAAAGATAGTGTGTGAAAAGCTCAAAGCTCCCCGCCAAAAGGGTGAAACCCATTGAGGCGGGTCCGCCTCTGGCGGAAAAGCTCAAAGCTCAAAACTAAGATAAAATTCAAAGATAAAGAGCCCAAAGCTCAAAAATGTATATGGGGTTATCATGCGGAAGAAAAAATGCTGAGACATTTTTTCTTTGATGACCTCAATTGTATTAAGTATAATGTATGGAAAATAATGTAAAATGTAAAAGAACATTGTTAAATTGCTACATTGTTACATTGTTAAAAAACTTAAAACTTAAATCATAAATCCAAAAACTAAAGAAACATTAATATATTGCTATACCGCTATATTGCTAAAGCCGTCATTCTGATCCGCCAGTTGGCGGAGAAGAATCCCGCTCGATTTCAGGGGATCCTTCGTCCGTCGGTTGACGGACTCAGGATGACGAGGATAAAGCCTTCAAGGATGGCAACCAGCAATTTAGCAGTTTAATAAATTATTTTTAACTTATTATGTTTGATATTATCACCGTTGGTTCAGCTACTTTGGATATTTTTTTGAGATCCTCAAAGTTTAAAATTAATGCGCGGGGAGAGGAGAAGTTGGTTTTGCAGGGCGGGAAGATAGAAGCAGAAAAAGTTTTGGTTACCTCCGGCGGAGGGGG
The DNA here is from genome assembly GCA_002774085.1 of Candidatus Shapirobacteria bacterium CG09_land_8_20_14_0_10_38_17. Classification (GTDB taxonomy): domain Bacteria; phylum Patescibacteriota; class Microgenomatia; order 0-14-0-10-38-17; family 0-14-0-10-38-17; genus 0-14-0-10-38-17. The sequence continues at coordinate 2,763 of PEZH01000044.1, forward strand.
AACTAATGTGGCGGCGGGTTTTTCTCGTTTAGGTTTTAAGACTGCCTGCGTGGCTCGTTTAGGTGATGACTTGATGGGGAAATGGCTGATTTCAGAATTAGCTCGGGAGAAGTTTGTTAAAAGACATTTGCGGCGGATTAGGGGAGAAGTAACTGACTTTTCGATAGTGCTCCTTTCGCCCACGGGGAGGCGAGTGATTTTGGTTAGTCGAGGAAAAACAAGAATTGATAAGAGTATTTTTCCTTTTGGGGCTTTAAAGAAAACACGTTGGCTCTATATTGCCTCGCTGGAGGGGAATGTTATTCTTTTGGAAAAGGTAATTAAGGAAGCATTACGTTTTGGTGTCCGCGTGGTTTTGAACCCCGGTAGTCGGGAATTGGCGCAAAAAAAGAGCCTGATCAAGATTTTTCCTATGGTAGAGGTTTTAGTTTTAAACCAAGGAGAGGCGATTTCTTTCTGGGGTGAAGACTTTTTGTCCGGGGTGCGCAAGTCGGGTGCTAAAACAACGGTAGTAACTTGTGGTCAGGAAGGAGCCTATTTGCGTCAAGATAGTCGGACCATAAAGTCAAAGATTATTAAGGTTAATACGGTTGATACCACTGGTGCTGGCGATGCTTTTTCGGTAGGATTGGTGGCCGGGCTAATGTGGGGATATTCACCCCGCAAGGCGTTGAGGCTGGGAATGATTGAGAGTGCTTCAGCGGTGGGTACTATAGGTGCGAAAGCAGGATTGTTAGATAAAAGAAAATTAATGGCGTTAGTCAAGATTAGTTAATACACAAAAAAGATTTGATTCAAAAAAAGACAACAATTAGAGACAATCAAGAAGATAAGGAAGAAGAGAGAAAAAAAAGAGGGCGGCGGGCGGTGGTAATTTTATTGATAGCCACTATTGGGATAGCCCTTTTTTTCCACCTTTTGAGTTTTCTACCGGCAACTTGGCGAAAATTTAGATCGCCGGTTATTATTAAGTCTAATAATGTTGAAGCACCGGTAGAGTCTATGGAATCTATAGAAAAAGATCTTTGGCAATTGGTGGCGCCGGCAAAAGGCGTTTATGGAATTTGTATTGTTGATTTAGGCAAAGGTAATACTTCAGGGATTAATAAGGATGAGATTTTTCCGGCCGCTTCATTGATAAAATTGCCGCTGATTTATGCTTTTTATCAGCAGGTAGAATTGGGAAAGATTGATCCTAATGAACAATATTCCTTAAAAGAGGGAGATAAGATTGAGGGCACGGGTAGTGTTTATCAACAACCGGCGGGGACTATCTATACCTTACGGCAATTAGCGGCTCTAATGGGAAAACAATCGGATAATACTGCTCAGAATATTTTGGCGAAGATTTTGGGAGAGGAAAAAATTCAAGCGGCGATTGTTGATTTGGGGATGGAAAAAACATCATATCTTGATTGGGAAACTAGCCCTAAAGACATCGCTATTTTTTGGCAAAAATTGGCCACCGGTCAGACTTTAACTACCGCCCATCGTCAAGAAATTTTAGACTTTTTAACTAATACTATTTTTGAGGAACAAATTCCCGCTGGACTGCCTGAGGGAATTAAAGTAGCCCATAAGATAGGGATGGACGAGGGAGTTCTTCATGATGCGGGAATAGTTTTTGCCGATCAACCGTTTATTTTGGTGCTGATGAGTAAGGGTGTTGACCTTGACGAAGCCAAACAAATATTACCTAAAATAACAGAGAGAGTGTGGGAGGAAAAGGGGGCTTGAAAACCCGTCATCCTTGAAATAAAACCTGCCCCTGATGAATATTGGGGTCTTTCCTTACTGTTACCATCATTCTAACTTACTTGTACCGTTATTCTGTCCGCCAGCTGGCGGATTACCAGAATGACAGTCAAGAGTATCGTCATCCTGACTTAATTATCTCGTCATTCTGGCTTGCTCTAGCCCTGTATCGAATGGTACAGGGTCCAGAATCCCCTTCTCATCGTCATCCTGATGAAAATCAGGATCATTCTTCAGACGATCCTGAATAAAGTTCAGGATGACGGCTTCAACTATAATTTAAAATTTATTTTGTGGCGGAGAAATTCTGCTGCTGCTTCGGGAGTGATAGTAGAGATTTCAATTTCTGTCCCCAATTCAAAACCGGCCCAAATTTGGGTATGGGGAATAATTTGCCAATTCCAGTGGTAATGATCATAGTTTTGGCCATCGCAGGGGGCGGTGTGAAGAAAAAAATTATAATCAGGATGATTAAGAGCTAAATCTAAAGCCTTGAACGTTTTTTTAAAGGCTTCAGCCAATTGCCACTTGCTGCCATTTTTAATTCGTTCGAAATATCCCCGATGAACCTTGGGATAAATTCTAACCTCAAAGGCCACGCGAGAGACAAAAGGACAAGTTACCAAAAACTCTTTATTTTCAAAGACAACTCTCTTTTGGTCTTTTTGGTCGTACTTAATCATCGTGCAATGAGGGCATTGGCCATACTTTTTAAGGTAGCGTTTAGAGCCGTTGATACTAGATTGAATGTCGGAGTCAAAAGTGGGGATAGCGATGATTTGCGAGTGAGGGTGGGCGACGGTGGCGCCGGCTTTTTCTCCCTGATTATGGAAAATGGAAACATAATTGACTAAGGGTTCATTAGAGAGGTCTAAGTATCGTTCCTGATAAGCGTCGATGATTTCTTTAATTTGGGAAATATTCATCTCGGCAATGGTTTGTCGGTGATCGCGGGTGACTACCAGTTCGTGAAAACCAACCCCATCCATAACCCGATAAGGGCCAATTTTACGGTGATTCATTTTAAGTGATGGAGAGAAAGCAGGATATTTATTGGCGACAACACAAGTAGTCCAATTATTATAGGGGGGACTTTTTATTTTTTCCCCTTTTGAGAAGACCAAAATGGGCTTTTCATATTTTAAGATATCGCAAAAACGGCAAAGTTTTTTTTCTTTCTTTTTCTTAGCATTGATTTCTTTTTTCCCAAAGGCGTC
>PEZH01000035.1 GCA_002774085.1 Candidatus Shapirobacteria bacterium CG09_land_8_20_14_0_10_38_17
AGAATTATTATTTATTAACGAATTAACGGATTTTAAAATTGTCCCGCCACAGCGGGATCCCAACCTGGGCGGGAAAAATTTAATAAAAATTGAAAATTAGAAATTTAAATAAGGATTCTGGAGTCTCCGCCGGCTAGGCGGGGAGGACTCCAGAATCGTCTGAGATCTGATTCTGGTCCGCCGGCTGGCCCTGTACCGTTATGGTGCAGGGCTGGCGGACAGAATGACGATCTTAAGCCAGAATGACAACTATTCATACTAAAATCCAGAGACACCACCAAACCTCCAGTCACTAATTACGGCAAGCAAGAATAGCAAGTCTTATTAGCAGAACAATCTGCCACACAAGCTTCAGTCGGATAATCTAAGGGCAAAGTCCCAAAATCTGGATGTTCATCGCATCTTCTTCCTGCATCATCTGAAAAACTCGCCGACTTGGGAAGAAAACAAATATAAGTGCTATCCCCCTGTCCTCCTTTGTTATAAATCCAAAGGGGGTTATAACTACCAGCGGTTATTCTTGTAGTAAACGACTCCTTTACCTCTGCTGTTGCTCCTCCTGATAATTTAGTAGTGATTGACGCTCCATCCCCATCTGCTGGAGTAGTAGCAGTAATTTGAGTCCAAACCACACCAACACTACCGTCAGCCTCTTTATCGCTAGCCCCTGTCCGCCAAGAATAATATCCTTTACTCGCATAAAACCGATCGGAAGCATTAATTAATTGCTCCGCATCGGAGCGAGAGGCAGTATCGCGGCTTCTGTTCATCTGTTCAATCGGGTTAATGGCCGATAAAACCGCCACTGCCAAAATACCCAAAAGGGTAATGACAATTAAAAGCTCAATTAAAGTAAAACCTTTATTAATTTTCAATTTATTCACCCCCTCTTATAAAAAATCCTAAATACTAATATCTAAGTTCCAAATAAATACTAAGCACTAAATTCTAAATACTAAATAATCTCTAAAATAGTTTAGAATTTGTTTTTGTTTAGTTATTCGAATTTGTTTGGAGCTTCGAATTTAGAATTTAGAAATTTACTTTACTTCTCAAAACTGAGAAGTAAGGTTATAAATCGGCATTATCACCGCAATAACCAAAAACCCTACCCCCAATCCCAATATAATCATAATAATCGGCTCTATTGCCGATGTCAAGCCTTTAACCGCCACCTCTGCCTCTCCTTTAAAATAAATTGATACCTTTTCTAAAGTTTCGTCTAATTTACCGGTGCCCTCTCCTACCGCTGTCATTTGATAAAAAATAGGCGGAAAAACACCTGACAAGGAAAGCATTTGTGATAAAGGCCGCCCCTTTTCCACCCCCTGTGCCGCCGACTTAATCGCTTTAGCAAAAACACTATTACCGGCAACGTCGGCAACAATATTTAAAGCCTCCACCAAAGAAACACCGGTACCTAATAATAATCCCAATGTTCTGGTAACATTAGAAAGAGCAGTTTTTTCTTGCAATGAGCCGATAACGGGCAATTTTAAAATTAACCGATCAATCGCCTCTGCTCCCTTCTCTGTCTTTTGAAACGCAAAAAATCCATAAACCAATCCTGCCGACATCAATAAAAGTATCCACCAAAAACGAGCGGCAAAAGAAGAAACAGCCATTAGTATCTTTGTTGGCCCCGGTAAATCTGCCCCCAATTCACTGTAAAGAGAAGTCATCTTGGGAATCACCACAACCATCATAATCGCCGCCACGATTATCATTGCCACCACCACGATAAGAGGATAAATCATCGCCCCTTTAATATTACCTCTAAATTCTTTTTCCTCTTCCATATCACTAGCTAAACGCAGAAGCACCTTATCCAAAACGCCGGCTGCCTCGCCTGACTGAACCGAGGATATATAAGCTTGATTAAATATATCGGGCCAACCCTCAAGAGCCTTTCCTAAACCTTTTCCTCCTTCAACTTGACGTAAAACTTCATCAACAACCTGGGCAAATTTAGAACTAACTTGCTCTTTTAAAGCAAAAAGAGCATCATTAATGGGCAAACCGGCATTAATCATCGTCGATAATTGGCGAGTAAAAACCGTCACCTCATCTTGAGAAACTTTCCCCCAAAATTGGATATCGCTTAAATCTACTGTCCAGCCCTTTCCTTCACGAATACTAACCACAAAAAGACCCCGTTCTTTTAAAAGGGAGATAGCTTTATCTTGAGTATCGGCTTCGACAATACCCTTAATCGTCTTGCCATCTTGGTCTTTAACTTGATATGAAAACTCCACGTTTCAATTTTAAATTACTTCGCCTGTCTCATTAATTCCCGCGGCCGCAAGGCATAAGCTTGAGCTGTTTCTAAAGAAATTTTGCCACTGTTAACCAAATTGGCTAACGAAGTTTCCAAATTCATCATTCCCATCTCCGCTGATGTTTGGATAATATTATCAATCATATGGCTTTTTCCCTCCCGAATGGCGGTTTTGATCGCCGTTGAACCTAACATTATTTCTACTGCCGGTAACCGACCGCCAGAAAGAGCGGGGACTAAACGTTGCGATATGACCCCTTCAAGAACATTACTAAACTGCATCCTTATTTGCTCCTTTGCTCCCTCCGGGAAAACATCAACAATACGGTCAACGGTTTGAGCCGCCGAATTAGTATGCAAAGTAGAAAAAACCAAATGACCAGTCTCGGCAATGGTTAGGGCGGCAGAAATCGTTTCCAAGTCCCGCATTTCACCAATAAAAACAACATTGGGATCTTGCCGCAAGCAAGAACGCAAGGCTAAAGTCCAGGAATGGGTATCACGATTAAGCTCGCGCTGAGAAACAATCGCCTTTTTAGATTCTAAGGCAAACTCTATCGGATCTTCGATGGTAACAATATGACAAGATAGCTGCTCATTAATCTCGTTTAGCATCGCCGCAATGGTCGTTGACTTACCATGACCGGTGGGGCCGGTGACTAAAATAAAGCCCTGCTTCAACTTAGTAAATTCACCACAAATAGAAGGCAAACTAAGTTTTTCAATTGTCTTAATTTCCCGAGGGATAAGACGAAAAGAAGCCGCTAAGGCTCCCATCTGATAATAGGCGTTGATACGGAAACGCGCCTTATCTTGATAATCAAAAGAAAAATCTAATTCTAAATTAGTGGTAATCGCTTCTTTCTGTTCCTGGCTACAAACAGAAAAAACCATCGCCTCCACCTCTTCGCTCGTCAATCGTTGTTCATTGGGCAAGGGATGTAGTTGTCCATCAACACGTAAATAAGGAGGCAAACCGACTACCAAATGTAAATCAGAAGCCTGACGACTTAGAGATTCTTGAAAAAAACGTTCGATTTTCGCTTTAGGTTCAACCATACACTTAATTAAATCCTAAATACTAATATCCCTGCCCGAAATGCTACGCATATGCGTTGCAGGCGGGTAAGTTCCAAATAATTTCTAAGCACTAAATTCTAAATACTAATTGTTTAGGATTTAATTTTATGTTTAGTCATTCGAATTTGTTTGGAACTTCGAGTTTCGAATTTAGAATTTAAAATGTTAAATAATTTTTAAAAATACAACAATCCAACAATATCTTTATCCTTAATCCTTTACCACTCGCACTACTTCCTCAATTGTGGAAACTCCTTCAACCACTCGCAAATATCCGTCCTGCAACATCGTTATCATCCCTTCATCCACCGCCTGCCTTTCAATTTCTAAAGCCGGCGCTCTCTCTAATATTAGTTTAACAATTTTCTCCGTCACTCGCAAGATCTCAAAAATACCCACTCGGCCATAATAACCGGTGTTATTACACTGTTCACAGCCTTTACCACGAGCAAAAGTTATCTTTTCTGAAGGCGCCAATTTCCCTAAAACTTTTTTTACCTCTCCTAAAACAGCCTCGTCAGGATCATACTTCTCTCGGCAATTCTGACATACTCGCCGGGCAATCCGCTGGCCCACGACTAAACTCAAAGCTGAAGCCAACAAAAAAGGTTGGGCTCCCAAATCCAAAAGACGAGGAATCGCTCCGGAAGCCTGATTGGTATGTAGAGTTGAGAAAACCAGATGACCGGTTAAAGAAGCCTGAATTGCCAGCTCCGTCGTTTCCTGGTCACGAATTTCTCCGACCATCATAATATCAGGGTCTTGGCGCAAAAAAGAACGCAAAGCAGAAGCAAAAGTCAACCCTGCCTCTCGATTAACCTGCACCTGATTTACCCCCTCAATTTCATATTCTACCGGATCCTCAATCGTCATAATATTCACTTGAGGAGTATTAATTCGCGTTAACGCCGAGTAGAGAGTGGTAGTTTTACCTGAACCGGTGGGGCCACAAACAAGGATAATTCCATTTGGCTTTTTAATCGCTTCCTCAAAATATTTCAACCCCAAACCTCGCAAGCCTAAATTTGGTAAATCGGGAACAGCGGCACCTCCCCGCAACAACCTCATTACCACCTTCTCACCATACACTGTTGGCAATGTGGAAACCCGCAGATCTATCTCCTGACTACCGGCAGTAAAACTAAACCGACCATCTTGAGGTATCCGTTTTTCATCAATTTTCATTCCCGACAGAATTTTAATTCGCGAAACCAAGGCATTATGAATATTCCGGGGCAACAAAAGTTTCTCATGCATAATACCATCAACACGATAACGGACTCGACTACGTTTCTCTTGAGGCTCAATATGAATATCAGAAGACCGTGAAGCAACCGCAAACTCCAAAATTGTGGAAACAACTTTAGCCACCGGCGCTTCCCGAATAACCTTACCCAATTGGCGAATATCAATAGACTTAGCCTTAGGAACTGTTAACTCTTCCTCTAATGCTTGAGAAACTTCAGCCGCTAATGTTCCCCCATAGCGGTCGATAATGGCTTTCTCAATTTCACCGCTCTCCGCCAGACGGACGACTATCTTACTATTTGTTTTCCTCTCTAAAAACTCAACTGCTTCTAAGTCTAAAGGATTAGCCATCGCCACCACCAATTCGTTAGCCCCCCGATCATAACTTACCGGAATAAGTTTATATGCCCTAGCAATAGATTCCGAAACCAAAGAGACTGCTTCAGGAGAAACTGGCGTCTCTGCCAAAGAAACAAAAGGAACTTTAAATAATTCTGCCTTTGCTCGAGCCAAATCAACCGGCTTTACCAAATTCTCTTTCTCAATGATTTGTTCTTCCTTTTCCCCAGTTTTTGCCGCCTGAAAACTTATTTTTTCAGCCTGAGCGGCATCAATTAGTTTCTGGGAAACCAAAATATCAATCAGGTTTTGGGCAGTAGCCATCTTGTCTTAATAATAGAGAAATTATGCTAAAATGTCAATAGAGACTTAAAAAAATAATAAATAGTAATCGGTAACTTGTAACTGGTAACTTGTAATCGGTAATAAGAAGAATGTATGAGGTCGGAAGAAAAAATGCTGAGGCATTTTTTCT
>PEZH01000012.1 GCA_002774085.1 Candidatus Shapirobacteria bacterium CG09_land_8_20_14_0_10_38_17
TCATGGGAATGACAAGGTATTATGGAAATGACAAAGGGAATATTTGTTTTCGTGTATTACTTTTTTAGGCTTTCCCCCGATTAAAGATTACCAATTACCTGTTACCTCTCACTCCTCCTTGAAATTTTCTCAAATACTTCCTTATCTGATAAAATCGCCACTTGTTTCTCAATCTTTCGCTTAACTAAAACTTGGGGCAACCTTCGGCAAGCGGCAAAAAATACTCTAAAGTATTTGGGATGTTTCAAGAGCCGCCTCATTAGATTAAAGCAATGCTCTTTAAACATTTTTGGGTCATGAAGATTTTTCCAAATAAAGAAAAGCTGATTTCTCTGGGCAATAAAATTAATATAATCGGGAGAGAAGTTTTGTCTGATAACGCTTTCCTCATGACGATGATCAACTCTGGATTTCGGTTCCCAAAGCACTCGATAGCCCCGTTTCCAAGCACGATAGCAAAGATCGGTTTCTTCAAAATAAAATGGGGAAAATAAAATGTCAATACCCCCTAATTCTTGCCAAATTGACTTCCTAAATGCCGAATGCCCCCCAGAAACCCAAGAAGAATTTTGAGCCTTAGTAGTGTTACGAGAAATCTTCAGGGGTTGAGAAATATCAAAAAAACCTCCTTTAAAAGAAACTATTCCCAATTGCCAATCAGCATTAGCACCAACCGCAAAAACATCGGGCTCGTCAAAATGAGACAAAATTGCCTCAAAGCATCCCTTCTTAACTACAACATCAGTATTCAATAAGAAAACTACATTGTATTGAGCAGCCTTAACCCCCTTATTAACGCTCCGGGCAAAACCAACATTTTCTTTGTTAAGAATTATTCTAAGGTGGGGTATTGATGGTTTGGTGGGGGTTTGTTTTTGAGAATTTTTAACTTTTAACTTTGGACTTTTAATTGTTAATTGTTTTAGGTATTTCCTTGATCCATCCCTTGACTTGTCATCAACTATAATTATCTCACTCTTTCCCTCAAATTTAGCTAATACATTAAATAATAGCGGCAAATTTTTCTGGAGTTGCTTTTCACCATTCCAGTTGGGAATAATAATAGAAATCTCTTTATTTTTTTTCATTATCTATTCTTAAACTGGACAAAAATAATTTTCCTATCCTATAAAGTAATGTTAAAATCTTCAAGAATTTTATTGTAAAATTTCATAAACCTTCTTAGAAAAAGAATCAATGCTAAAATTATTGGATAAATTAACCAGTTCATTATAATGTAGTATATTTTTATTGAGAGAATTAATCACCCTCATCGTCTTTTCAAATAATTCATTTTTTTCTTTCCAAAGAACAAGGTTTTTATCAATAAAAGAAGAAAAAATTTCTCGCTGTCCACCGGCATTATAAACTAACGGCCAACAACCGGCCGCCATCGCTTCAATGGTGGTCATACCAAAGTGTTCAACTCGTTCCGGCTCTTTCCTCTCATCAATGCCAAAACCGGCTGCGTGCCAAAAAATTCTGGCCTGAGAATAGGCTTGTTTCAACTGTCCGAAAGAGGCATTAACCATAAACTCAATAGGGTAGCCTTGAGCCTGGACTTTTAGTTTTTGTAAAAAAGAATTGTCTTCTTCTTTGGTCAAAGAACCGCCGAAAAGAACGAGCCGCCAATCGGTTAGCCCTCCATCAACCATTTTTTTAAAAACATCAATTAAAACATCTTGTCTTTTAGCCTGCATTGTTTCTTCAAAACGGCCAACCGCCAAAATGATGTTTCCTTTTTTACCGGGCCTAAATTGTTCCACATCAACTGGTGGATACAAAACATCACTTTTAATCTTATATTCTCTGTCAATAATTTTTTTGGTAAAAAAAGAATTGCAAACGACTTTATTTATTAACTTAAACTTTAGTTTATCAAAACGATGGGTTTTTTTATTAAGATTATGAAAAGGAACTTGAAAATGAAGAATATTTTTTCGAGACAGCATCACAGGAATACTGCCATCAGAAACCCAAAATAAAAGGTCATATTTTCGTAAGAAAATAAATCTTTTGAGTAAATTTTTTTCAAGGAATCTCTGCTTGGGTAAAATACTTACTCTTTTAAGACCTAAACCAAACCTATTTTCAGCCTTTTGGATAATTGATTCATCGTCCCAAATAATATTCACTCCATAATCGTTAGCCAAAAGAACTTTAGCAAAAGTAAAAATATACCGCTCCCCTCCTCCTAAGGTATCTAAATATGGATCAAAGATAACTGCCTTTTTCATAAATTACAAAAACTCTATTAGTCCACCTCTTCGGCTTTTCTGATTTAATAAATGGAAAATAAAAAACATTGAGAAGGAAGCTTACTAATTTTTGTAAGTAAAAAAAGGCTTTATTAATCAGGGAATTCTCAAATTGTTTAATTTGTGCCCTAAATAAAAAATTATTTAATCTAAAATCTCCTGAAAAAAGGAAAAAAGCCTCATCAGAAAAATATCCCTTTAATTCCTCCTTTGTCGGCAAGCCATTTTTAATATGTTCTCTTAAATAGTCCGAGTTACTACCCCTATTCTCTAAATAAGCAAGTAATTTTTTTTCGGCTTTACTATGAACATCGCTACCTAAAGGGGTAGAAACAATAACTTTCTTACGCGCTACTCTTAACAACTCATTGACAAACTTCTGTCTATCTTTTTTAGGAATATGTTCTAAAACATCAATATTGGTAACAATATCAAATTGGCTATTGGTAAAAGGTAAGTTCCTCCCATCGGCGATGACATCACCGGCATTAAGATTGGTCACGGTCACTTTGTTTTCTATAAAACGGCCTAAGCCCTCCACTCCTCCGCCCACATCCAAAATTCTATCTTCGGAATTCTTAATAAAAGAACTGACCATTTTATGGCGCTCAAAAACATCAAAAGGAAGAAAAAGATTATTATTTTTCATTTTGCCTTTGATATTCCCAAAGCCGAGCCATTGTAATAAAAACAGAATAAGTTTGATAAATAACCTGAATTGCCCCCGGAACCCCATCAAGAAATCCTCTCATTTTAATGCCCCGCCGGTAAAATTCCCCCAACATTTTTCTAACCATTATCAAAAGGTTGCTTCTTACTCCCGCCTGTTTTAAAAGTTCCGCTTCTCTTTGGGAATAACGAATAGTACGCTCCATCATCTGTTCAATACTATCAATGGCAAAATGATTAAAGGGCTCCTCTAAATTAATAATTTCTCCTTTAACTTTAGGAAAGCTGTGAATTTTCTTGGGCCAATCAATAAAACTACTTTTACGAATTAAACGCACCTGATAGTCAGGCCACCAACCGCCGTGTTTTAGCCAAACACCAAAATTATAATTTGCTCTCGGTACAGCAAATGCCCCAATACTACTATCAGCACTTTTTATCTTTCCTTTAATTTCTAAAGCTAATTTAGGAGTAATCCGCTCGTCGGCATCTAAAATAAATACCCAATCACCATGACATTTTTCAATTCCGAATTTTCTTGCCGGCTCTACATAACCCACCTTAGGGTAGGAATAAATCTTGTCTGCATATTTTTGACCAATCTTAGCCGTTCTATCAGTTGACTCCATATCTACCAAAACAATTTCATCAGCTAACAAGCGCGCCGAAATTAAACAATCAACAATCTTTTTCTCCTCATTGCGAGCAATGATATTAACAGAAATTTTGGGCTTCATTTCTTTATCAATAACCATTGGCCTTCTTTTTTAATTATTTTATCTTTTAAATTCAGTTGCCGGTAATCAACTGTACTTATCATAGCACAGCTGCCGTTTTCAAAAGACGAAAAACTATTGAAAAATTCATCAACATTATAAAAAAAATCAACTTTATTTTGATAATAAAAAACTATTGACGGAGCGCCACCATACGAGAAACTGGAACTTAACCTTAAGTTTGATGGCAAAATATCATAAGCACGACGCTCATTTTCATCCACTAAAAAGGGAAGCGGCGGCGGACATTTTTGAGAAGCCTCAATCGCCAATTCATTCTTAGGCGCCCCTTGCCTGCTTTTTGCCAATCCTGCGCTCTTTAAGCCTTTCCCAAAACCAGCCGCTAAAACTATTAAAAAAGTCAAAGCGAAAAAAAATCTCCTCTTGGTTACTTTTTCCCAAAATAATCCCCAAAGAATGGCCAAAACCGGGTAAAGAGGTAAAATATACCAAAATAATTTAGTTTTAGAAAAAGTAAAAACAGCCAGAGTTAAAATCCCCCAAACAGACAAGAATAAAAAGCTTTTCCTTATCTTTCTTTCTCTTAGTGATTCCAAAAAAAGAAGAATTCCTCCTATTAATAAAAGAATTGACCACCAGTCAAATTCTTCCCATAAAAACTTTAGGTAATGCAATTTCCCTCCAAAATGATATTCTATCGGCTGATAAGCTCGGCGTAAAACCTGCTCCAAAAAATAAACTTGCCAAAAATCACCGCCAAATTTTATGGTCATATAAATATGCCAAGGAGCAACAAATAAAATAACTAATCCCTCTATTGTCAGCCAATGGCAAATATTTTCTTTAGAAAGCAAGTCGCGGCGACAAAAAGTAAGATAAGTCCCCCAGATTAACAAAGGCAAAAATCCCATTATCCCCTTAGACAAAACACCAGCGGATATAAAAAAAGCAATTTTTAACCAATCATACCAATTAACTACTTTAGTTTTATCTATCTTCCTCTCCAAGATAAGAAAAAAATAAAGAGAAGCAGTGGTGAAAAAAAGTAAAGCAATATCAGTGTTTAACATCCTTGAACGACTTAAAAAGAGAGGGGCAAAAAAGAAAAAGGTCAAAGAAAAAAGAGCCGTCTTTTTATTAAAAATAAGATTGGCAATTTTAAAAACGTAAATCAAGGTTAAAAATCCAAAAAGGGGCATAAAAAAACGAGCCGCAAACTCGTTTAATCCAAACAAAGAAAAAGAGAAAGAAACTAAAAGAGGAACCAAAAATGGCTTTTCAAACCAAGTTTCTTGATTCCAAGATAAAATAAGGGAAGGAAATTTTATTTCTCTCCCAATTTCTCCATATATCCCTTCATCCCAATCATAAAGCCAATCACGACCAAGATGAAAATAGGAAACGAAAAGAAAGGCAATTAAAATAATAAATAGAAAATAGTTATTTTTTATCCACTTCATTAGAGCATATTAGATATTAGATATTAGATACAATGGAAAATTCCTCACCCATAATTATAGTTTCCCCATCAACCCCCATACTTCCAATTCTTAAGCTAAACTTCAAACCCTTCTTACTAAAAGACATACGGTACCGTATGTCAAGAAGAGTTATGACTCATGTTGTCATTTTGGACTCCATTTTTACCAGAATTTCCCGTAGTAACGAAAGAAACTTCACTCTATTGTATTAGTGTCTTTATATCCAAATCGCCTCAAAAAAAAATCTTTAATCGCTTCCTTTTTTACTCTATTACTGCCCACTAACCCTTTTAATGCTTCTCTAAGCAAGAAAAGTTTCATTTTTAAAGAGGCATATTTTTGGCCAAAAAGCAAACGGTTTCTGGTAATATAGTACTCTTGGAGTTTTGAACCGGAACTACTGGAACCGGCATTTTTATGATAAATAATCGCTTGGGGATTAAATAAAATCTCAAAACCTAATTTTGTCGCCCGCTGGCAAAAATCCAGATCTTCTAAATATAAAAAATAACGCTCATCTAATAAACCTATTTTTTCAAAAACTTCTTTTTTAACCATCATTGCACATCCACTAACAAAACTCACCCGCTTCATTATATTGAATTGGCCCTTGTCAACTTTGTCAACACCAAGATGCTGACCCAAAACATTATCCCAATCTATTTTTCCTCCAGCGGACCAGATTACTTTTCCCAAATCACCTTTTTTATACCTATCTTTATGGAACTCAAAACCAGGAGCATAGTAAATCTTGGGAGCAACAATTCCTATATTTCCCCCCTTAGAAAAAGCTTTCCATAATTCCAAAATACAATTATTTTTTATTTCCGTATCATTATTTAACAGAAAAATATAATCGGCTTTATTTTTTAGTGCGTATTTAATGCCCTCATTATTGCCGCCGGTAAAACCCAGATTCTCTTTATTCTTGATTAAGGTAAATCCGTTAACTCGTGAATTCGTTAATAGATTAATATTTTCATTCGTTGAACCATTATCGATAACGACAATATCCAAACTTATTTTATTCTCCAATCGAGATTTCAGAACCGACTGGAGGCAATCAATCGTCAACTGTGCCTGATTCCAATTTAAAATAATAACGGCGATTTTATCCATTTTTCCTCTTGCCTATTTTATAAATTTTTACTCCGTCGGTACCATCCAAAACTTTAAGTAAAACCTTTGGCTGAAAACTATAAACCTCCCAGGTGTCAGTATTATTAACAATACCATCCCAGCCATATTTTTTATCAATAACATAAAGAATATCGGCATCAGGATAATGTTCCAACCCCAAGATATTTAGATCTGTTAGGTTAACAAAATAACGAAAACAAGTGGCGCGTCGATCTAAATCTGCTAAATTAGCAATATTTATTTTTACCCCGGTTTGCTCCTCTCTTTTGGCTTCCTTAATTATTAAAGAAGCGTTCTCTCGACAATAACCTAAAGAAACAGGTTGAGTAATAAAATTTTTCTTAATAGCATTTCGAAAAATAAAAAAAACAAGTATGCCTCCTAAAACAGCACTTAAAATCAAGGTAATCCGTTTTTTACTTAATTGAGAAAATACTAATCCCAAAAAAATAAATATAAAAGGAGATAACGGTAATAAAAATCTCTTTTCAACTCCCCCTTGCCGACTAAAAATACTACTACTGAGTAGACCCCAAAAAAGAAGGAAAATTATTATTCCGCCTCGTTTTTTAGCTTTTTTATCCAACAGAAATAACATAGTTCCGCTACCGACTAACATAATTAAAATTAATTTTAAGACAGACTTTTTAACGCCAATAAAATCAACGATTATTCCGTTAACCACCGCCACTAAATTATTTAAGCTAAAACCAAAACTCTCATTAGAATAATCTGACAAATGAAACAGGTTAAAAAATATTGAGCGGCTATTCAAAAAATTATGTCTTAAGTCAAAAACAATCATGGGAAAAATTCCTAAAATAAAACCAAAGCTGTAAACCACAAGCGACATTACAGGTTTTTTCTTGCGACCCAAAAATAAAACAAAAATTATTGCAAAAAGAGTAAGAAAATAGGTATAAAAATGAAGCTGGGTTAGCACCCCACAAAGAAAGCCAGAAGCAAAAGACCAATTCTTACTTCCGTCTTTTTTAAAATTCAGAAGGCTCATAAATAACAACAGGGCAAAAAAGGGAATAAAGTTAGTATTCCAAATAAACCGCGAGTATTCTATCACTGCCGGAGAAATCGCATATAAAAAAGAAGCCACTAAGGAAGCTCTCTTATCTTTGGTAAGCCTTTCAACTATTAGATAAAGTAAAAATATAGACAGTATCCCTAAAAAAGCAGTAAACATAATTGGACCTACCGGATCAAATTTAGCTAACCAAAGGAAAGGGATCAATAAATAATAATAAATAGGCCCAAAATAGGTAGTACTATAACCAGTTCTTCCTGTAGAAATTGACGTAGAAGGACCGAGTAGAGTTATTTTTTTCTCCTGAATAATTTGTCTGATTTTATCTGTATCCCGAGCTTGATCATAGGCAAAATTCGCTATTGTTGACACCTTGTAAAACCGTAAAAACCCCCAAAAAAATATAATCAAAAATAGAAAAAAGATGTGCCAACGCCCCTCGAAGAATCTATCCATAAAACATATTTATCAATTTTTTTCTCACCTTAAGATAAAATCTTTTTACCTTGTTTTCTTCTTGGGCTATTAAAAGTGTCTGCCACCAAAAAAGCCATTCTTTTTTAATTTTTTTTAAGGCCTCTTTAGCCGGCAAAGATTCCTTTTTAAAACCAGCCTGCTCCCAAACTTTCAAATAAGTAACCAGGGTATAAAAGGCCATTAATAACGACAAGGATAATCCGTGAAAGCCGTCTTTCCAACCCCTTAGGGCAAAAAAACGGCGAAAAAACTCTTCTGTCGACCTCAACAAAACATCTTGGCCTTGAAATTGATAACCGGAAATAATCAGCTGTTGAGCCTCGGCATCGGTATAGCGATTGAGGCGATCAATAAAACCAGCCACAGTTTGGTAATTATAATGAACTAAGGGATTTTTCAAATAACCAACCCCACCCCGGACATTAATCCGTTCATGGATAAGACTAGTAAATTCACCATATCCCTTAACAAAAAATCTTAACTGATAATCGGGATACCAGCCGGCATAATTAATAGTTTGACCAAAAATAATGTTTTTTCTGGGTAAAAAATAGCCGTTGTAAGATAAATCTTGACTGACTTCTTGCAATTCTTTAGCTAATCCGGCCGAAACTACTTCATCGGCGTCAAGAGACAAAATCCAATCCCCCTTAGCCTTACCAATAGCAAAATTTTTTTGTGAAGAATAATCATCAAAATCACGATAAAAAATTTTAGCTTTAAATTTTTTCGCCGCTTGATAAACATTACCCTCAACTCTACTATCTAAAACAATGACAATTTCGTCAACCCAATCATTAACCGAATCAAAAGTTTCGTTGATTTTAGGCTCTTCCGGTCGAGAAATAATGGCGACACTAATTCCCCGAGCCGGCTTTTTGCGCCGCCAAGAAGAACCCTGAAAATGATAGGAAAAACTATTTAGAACCCTTTTAAATTCAAAGCCAATCTTTTTAGACTTATTAATAAAGGCAATATCATTAGCGGGAGCATCACGAGTCCCAAATTCACCCTTGGTTGGCCAACCACCTAAAAGTTCAAAATCTCTTTTATGAATTACCAGGGGGACAAAAAAACCATCATCAACCAAACCGGAAACCGAAGCCTTTTTAACAAAAGCCAAAAAATCTTTTTCAGCAAATTCTTGAGGATTATGACCAAAGTCTTTTTTGATATTGGTTGGCCAAACCGGAATTAAACCCGGCTCAACTAACTGTGAAGTTAAAATTCGCCGCCGTTTTTTAAAATTTTCCAAAGCCTTATCCCAATTAGGAGCAAAATACTGGTCATCGGTGACAAAACAAAACCAATCTGATTTGGCCAATTTTACCCCCTTATTCCAACTACCATAAGGACCCAAATTATTTTTATTAATAATCGGCCGTATCCTAAACTTTTCTAAAACTGGTAAAATATCCTTATTCCATCCCCCCTCTTTAAGAGCATCCACGATGACAATCAATTCATTATCCAACCGACTATTTTTCAAGATTGATTTAATCGTCAACTTCAACTCTTCGGCCGCATTATAGGTAGGCAAAATAATGGAAAATCCTTTTTGTTTTTTATTCATATTTAAATTTACCATCCTAACCCTCCCTCGTCCCGAGGGCTTTACTTCTACACCATAATGGCGTATAGGAAATCCAGGACTCTATCCATTCCCCGTCATTCTGGCTTGATTATGCGTCATTCTTGACCCCGCCTCATCGGCGGGGGAAGAATCCCGTAGTAGGGAAAAGGTAACCTTACTTCCAAACGGGATCCTTCGCCCGTCGGTTGACGAACCTCAGGATGACATTTCTTTCCTTTCCTTCCTCGGCAACAAATCCCAAAAAAGCCTAATCTCTTCTCTTATTCTACCTCGTAAAAGCAAAAAAAGATAAAAAATATAAAACGCCGCTCCTAAAATAATTACTCCCAAAAGGCTGGGAATACCTCTAATATAAGCCTTTGTTGGCCAATAAATAGTTGCCGCCATCAAAAATGAAGCCCAGAAGGGCAACATTATTGCTCTTTGCAAAGAAAACTCAATTTTTATCTTTTTAAACTCTCGCAAAACCAAAACAACACTAACCACTGCTACTGCCATCCCCGCCCAAGCAATTCCCGAGTAACCAATTTTAATAATTAAAGGAACCCCAACCGCCCAAGTCAAAGCCGTATAAACTACCATTAAGCGTAAAACAGTTTTTGAGTAACCTAAGGCATATAAAACATTAGTAGCGGTCGTGGTCATCACCACCGGCAAAGCACCAATCAGAAAAGGATACAAGACCGACAAAGAAGGTAACCATTTGTCAGACTTAGAAGCATAAACAAAAGTTAAAATTGGCCGCGCCGTTACTAAAAGCCCAAAAACTAAGGGAAAATATAAATAGCTCATCATTTTAATTCCCTTTTCCATCCATCTGGCTACTTGTTCACGATTATTTTGGATCTTAGAAAAAGTAGGAAAAACCACCCGGTTGACAACATTGGTTATTTCCATTGGTTTGGAGGCAATTCCCTGAGCCAAATTAACAAAACCCACTGCCGCCGGCCCATAAAAGAAAGCAATAATCGTTGGTGTTAAATTATCTTTTAAAAGCGCCAAGAGAGAATTAGTTTGATAGGGAATCCCAAAAGAAAGTAGGTGTTTTAAAGACTTTTTGTTAATCCCAAAAATTATCGGCCAAGGAGAAACTACAAAAAGGATTATTGCTCCTAAAAAAGTTCTCACTACCAAGGCAATAGTCAAACTCCAAACGCCAAAATGAAAATAAGCTAAAATTACCGCCAAAAGGTTAAAAGAAATTGTTTCCGCTACATCGGGGATCAATAGTTTGTGATACAAAAGTTCTTTTTCTAAAAGAACTGAAGGAATCGTTTTAAAAGAAGTTAAAATAAGGCAAAAGGCGGTGACACGCACTAACCAAATTGCCGAATGGGAAAGATGATAGACATTAATTAGCCAAGGCGACAAAACCCAAACTAAAACATTAAGAAGCAAAACTAAAATTAATTGAGCAGAAAAAACTGTTGAAAGATCATCCTTTTTTAATTTCTCTTTTTTTTGAATTAATGAAGCCCCCAGGCCAATATCTGATAAAAATCCAAAAAGGGTAAAAACAACAAAGTTAATTATCCCAAAAATGCCAAATTCACTTTGGGTTAAAAGACGAGCTAAAAAAATCATCCCCAAAGCATCAATCGCTTTAAGAATAACCCGCCGTGCCGTAAGGGTTAGGGTTCCCCCAATGGCTCTTTTCTTAATTTGGTCGGTATTGTCTTTGTCTTTTCCCATAAACACTTTAATCAATTTTTAATTGACAATTTTTAAGCCTCGTCATTCTGTCCGCCAGCCGGCGGACTAGTTGAGAATTACTATTTATTAACGAATTAACGAATTTTAAAATTGTCCCGCCACAGTGGGATCCCGCCATGGGTGGGGAAAATTTAATAAAAATTAAAAATGACAGGTTTAGCCTCGCAAGGTGACTCCTTGCGAGGCTAACCGGCGGATTACCAGCCAGCCTCGCCGGCTAGGCGGGAATGACGGCTTGTAGCAACTTAACAATATAGCAATGTAACAATCCAACAATATATTGTTTTTATCTTATCTTACTTTCTATCTTAAATAAGCTATTTTTACCTTCTTCGGATGGCTCATTCACTCCCTGATAAAAAACAGGTAACTGGTAATTCTGACAAAAATATCGAGGTCCATCAGCAAAAGAAAGGGCAATAGCCACCTCTTTAGCAGAATTAGATTTAGTATCAATAAAATAAATCCCCTGGCTATTATTACAAATATTTTCATTTTTAAAAAATTGATAATATTCAGCCGCTATTTTTGAACGGGCCGGAGCCCAATGAAGCTTAGAATCAATATTAACAGCAAAATATGCGTTCAAAACAAAAATCCCCACCAAAAATATCGGTAAAACACCACTCCTCCTTAAGATTATTCCGGCAGTTACCAAAAGCAAAGCCAAAAACGCCATATCTAAATAATGAGAATAGCGATGATAAGGGAAAAAAGAAACCGGTGACAAAGAAACCACAAACCAAGCGCCAAACCAAACCAGAAATAATAGTATCTTTTTTCTATCTTTATCAAAAATTATTAGCTTCACTAAAATTAGGCAGAGTAAGGCAACTTCTGCTAAAAATGTGCCTGTGAACAAATATCCCAATATCTTCGTGTCTTTGAGAAAGCTGGACCAGTCAAAAGCAAAGCCGCGACCGGCATAATTAATAATTGTCTCCGGCGCTCCCAGTAGCCAAACCAAATACCAACGGATAGAGCTAAAAAAAGTTCTCAGGCTTAACGATAATTGATACTCATTCCCTGGACCTTGGGAAAAAGTTAAATACCGTATTAAACCATAAAAAATAATTATTAATAAAAAACCTAACCAGTAAGCCGCCTCTTTTTTAAACCGGTAAAAAATTTCTCTGGCAGTAAATTTTCTTTTTAAAAAAAGAGAAAACAGAAAAAGTAACGCCGGGTAAACAACGGCGGTCTCTTTAGAAAGCAAGGCAAAAATAAAGCAGAAATAAACAGCTTTTTTTCTTTTATTAAGATAAAAATAAAAACCTAATAATTGAAAAAAGGCCGCCAATACCTGCTGAAAAGCGGCTAAGTAATAAAGACTTAAAAAATGAAGCGGCGCTATCAGGTAAGTAGTCGCCAAAACTAGCAACAACCAGCCTCTGTCTGGGAATAGCTTTTTTAAAATCTTAAAAATTAGGCCAAAATTAGTAAAATGAAAAAGAAATAAAACCAAACGCAAAATATAAGGGGAAAATTGAGGAAGAAAAAGCTGGCCTAAAAAAAAGTAAATTTGGGTTCCCAGGGGCCGATAGGCAGGAAATCCTTGCTGATGCCAAGGGCTAAAAAACTTTAAAAAATCAACCGGATTTTCTATCCGAGAAAGCCGCAAAAAATAAAAATCATCTTGAAAAAAATAATTACCAATTGCTCCCCGATAGATAAAAAAGAATGCCGCCAGGGCGACAACAATTAAAATATTTTTCCTCCTTACTACTAACATACTATGAAGCATGTTTTTTAGTGATTCCATCATCATCAATAAATGTTAAACAACCGGTCATTATTTATCATCTTTGTCTCGCTCCACCAACTGACAAATCAAAAACAATATCTCTGCCCCAACAATAGATATTGAATATCGAACGCAAAATAATCTTAATAAACTAAAAATAAAAACAAAACAAAAACACCCAATAAGCTTAAACCCCAGCTAATTTTCTCCACCGGAGTAGAAACAAAATTCAAAATATGTTCGCCAACTTCACCGGTATCAAAAACAATCCTTCCATCAACATCATTCGGCCTTATTTCTAACACTTTATTTTTGTATTTAGCCTGCCAACCGGGAAAATAAAAACGATTGGCAATTATCTCTCCGCCAGCCAGCCCTGTACCGTTATGGTGCAGGGCTGGCGCACCAACGCGAAAAATAATCTTAAATGGTGAATTTAAAACAACGTCAACACTTTGATCTAATCTAAGCTCTATTGCCGAATCTGGTCCAGCCTCTGGTTTTTCCTTTACTCCAACAGGAAAATACTCTTGTATCTTGATAACAGCCTCTCTTTCTATCTTTTCTTTAGTTAAAAAATATTCGTTAGCATTAGCAATTGTTTTTTGGGGGACAAAATATTTATAATTTAAAAAAATTAGCCCTCCCGCCGCCCCCAAAAGCAAAATTAGCCTCGCAAGGCGACTCCTTGCGAGGCTAAAAATACCGCCAGCAAAAAAGGAAATTGTTAAGCCAAAAACGCCTAAAAAACGCCAAGGGAATTGGATTATCGGCAAAACGGGAATATTCTCCCAAAAAAACCGGCAAAACGGAAGAGACAACCCCAACGACACTATCCCCAAAAGGGCCAAAAGAGAAAACTCTTTTCTCTTTTTTCTCTCCAAAAACCCCAAAACTAACCCCGCCAGTGCCAAGAGGATCTGTAATTTACCAGCCTTAAAAGACATCCCATCCGCAAGGCCGGGGGCGGAACCACCAAAACCCCAAGGCCAATTCCAAATCTGTTGTAAATAAACAAAATGGTCAGCAAAATTCGTTCTTGTTGCTTGACCCCAAACATCAATATCCTTTATCCCCAAAACAAGCGGCAACCAATAAAACGAAGACAGCAACAGAGAAAGAAAAGCGCCGCCTATCAGAATCTTCAATTTTTCCTTTCCCCCCTTACCTTTCATCACCAAATAAACCAAAACCAGCGGCGATAAACAGGCAAAAATAAGCAAATAAAGATTATGGGCAAGGACAAAGAAAAAAGAACTAAAAATAAGTCCGGCAATGTCCCTTTTCTGGGGATGCTTACCGGCATTAATAATTTTGAAGAAAAAATAAAACAAGAAGGGCAAGATGTTAATCGCCAAAAGCTCGGCAAAGGCTCCCCGAACATAAATATCCAACGCCCGGTATGGTAAAAATAAAAAGGCTATCGCTGACAAAATTCCTCCCCAAAATCCCCAAAAATTCTTAGCTAAAAAAAACATCCCTAAGCTACCTAAAAAATTACTGTTAAAAATAGCCAGGGTAACTGCCAAACTATAGGAACCAACTATCTTAAAAATTAACCAAGAAAAAAAAGCAAAAAGAGGGGCGTAATACTTGAAAAGAGGATAACCGAAGCCAAAAGCCATATCCGGCGCCAATCGGGGTGGAAACTGACCTAATTTTATCGCTCGATCAAACTGTTGAAGACGCACCAGCCAAGTACTATCATGAGAGGGGAAAAAAATATTCTCACCCAAAACAGGACGCAATAAAAAACCATTAAGGGTTAATAAAACTAACACCACTAAAAAATGACTGATTAACTTTTTATTTAACAATTTCATAAAGCCTTAAGGAACCGGAATTATTAACTTTTGGATATGATTTCACTAATTTAAAACGATCACTTTCAAAATTACCGGGCGTATTATTAATCACAAAATAAACTTTCTCCCCTTTTTCAATCCCTGCCTTTAATTCTGAGGGAGGTAGTTTAGGTAAAGGGTAATAACCAACGACGGCGGTGTTATCCACGCCGTCAAGATAAATTTCCATCCCCTGCGGCAAGAGCCCAAAAGTCCCTTCCACGCCCACGATTACTTTGCTATCTAAAGCCTCATTTTTAACCCTACCGACAATCTCTGTTATCCCATAACCGGCTGTCCAACCTTCTAAATAACCTCGATCGGTTTGAGCAAAAGAAAATTTTTCGGGAACAAAAATTAATTGATAATCACGCCAAAGCGGCAAAGCCAACATTAAAATTAAAAAAACTAACCATATCCCTCTCTTCTTTTTGAGATACGATAGCGTATTTATAAAGAAAAAACCCGCTCCCAAAAGCAAGAGGGGAGCTAAAAAGGCGGCATAACGAGAGGTAAAAATTTTGGCAATGAGAGATTCCCCCAAAAAGGGCCCTAAAAACCAGGTGGTTAAAAAAAATCCTTTAAGAAAATCTTTTTTTAAAAGCAAAAATATCCCTAAAAGCGAAGATAGAAAAATTGGCGGCGTTAAATAATTCCAAAACCAACCTATTGCTAATTGTAGATTATAAAAGAGCCTTTGCGGTTCTCTTAGGGCTTGACTAAGGGGAACAGCAAAAGTCTCGTTTTTCTGACTAATAATATGCATCCAGGGAGAAAGTCGCTGAACATTATAAATTGCCAAAGCTATTATTACTATCAAAAAATAAAGAGCTAAAAACTTGGTAATTTCCCTATTTCTTTCTTTTCGTTGACAATCTTTAATAGTAAAAATCAAGCCTAAGGGAAAAAGGATTAAAAAAAAGAGAGCTTGTGATTTAACCAACAAACCTAAACCCAACCAGACTCCGGCAATTAAGGATAAATCCAAACGCCTAAGTTTTCCCAAAAGATAGGAAAACAAAAACGCCCCTATCCCAAAAAGAGTTAATAAACTTTCCGCCAAAGCCATCCGATCAAAAAACAACAAATAGGGAGTAAACAGAATCAATACCGGCATTATTACCGCCACCTTGACATCAGCAAAGTATAATATCGCCAATGCTGTTGCCACCAATAATAGAAAAAAACCGCTTATTCCCGACATTGCTCGCCCTGCTACCAAGGGATCATCAATAATTTTTAAAAAGGGAATTGTCAACCAGGTTTGCAGGGGTTGTTTGCCATCGGTTAAGGAAATAAATCTCATTGAGGCGTCATGCCAGGCAATCTGCGCCCAGCGAATATAAATTGCCTCATCACAAAAAATCGGTAAACGAGTCAAATTAAAAAAACGGGCAAAGATAAATAAAAGAATGACTGAAAACAAAAAAATCAGCAAAAGTGTTCGCTGATCGTGGAAAAATTTTAAACCTTCTTGCCAAAGCTTTTTAAACTCCTCCATAGCCTTAATTGTAGCACAGGTAAGAAAAAAACAAGACCATAAAAAATAAATAATGCTCTAAAAAAGGTTAAAAACGATGTTTCCTGCCAAGAACCGGTCAAAATAAAAGGACAATATTTAAAAATTAAAATAACTGCTTCCAAAATAAAAATTAAAAACCAAGAAAAATTGTTCAGACCAATAAAGGGCAAGGCCATAAAAAGCCAGCTAAAATACCAGGAATGAAACTGTTGGCCGGAGGCGTTCAATAAATAAGCAAAATAAAAAAACAAGAAAACCACCAAAAAATTAAAAAATAAACGCCTATATTTCTTTTTTAAAAATAAAACAGGAGCAAAAATAATATGGACAAACTTAATTAAAACTGAAGCAATAAAAACAAAAAACTTTCCCTGCATCTTCTTCAATAGCAAAAACAAACTTAAATAAAATAAAAAAATTACTAAAATGTCGTTATGGCTGTTAACCAACAATTCTATAATCAAAAAGGGATTAAAAAACCAATAAGCGAAAACATTCTTGTCATTTTTATTAATCCTCAAAAGGAAAATTCCGGCACTTAAAAATAATAAACCATTTAATAATTTAAGACCGTAAAAATTTAAGATAAATTTCCCTAAAGAAAACGCAAAAGGAATCAATGAATATAGTAACCAAGTCGGGCCATAGGGAGTAGGAAGATGAACCCAATGAGTAAATCTTAGCCAAGAATCGCCAGGGAAACTATTGGGAGAATAAAGGTAAGGATTTTGGTGATAATAACCAATTATCTTAGCATCAAATAAATAATGAAAAATATCGGCTGATAAAAAAGGATATGACAATGAGGCAATTAAAGTAACTGCTCCGGCTAAAACTAATAATTTTTTCAGGGACTGCTTTTTTAAAAAACCGGAAAAAAATAAATATAACTGGATACTGAAAAGAAGCAATAATAATCCTAAATAAATTTTAGCCGACAAAGAGCGATTAAAATATCCCCAATGTTGAAATTTATCCAAAAAATTAACCAAAAAAGGATAATGAGTTAAGCTTAGATTAAAATCAACCCAAAGGTAAGAAAAGATAAAAAGAAAAAAATAGGAAAGAATAAGAAGACTAAAAACCAGCATTTAAATGTATAAGGATATATAAGCTCTCATTCTAAACGGGTAACGTCATTCTAAACGAACAAAATGTCATCCTGAACTCGATTCAGGATCGTCTTCAGATGATTTTGACTTTCGTCAGAATGACGACTACGGACAGCATCATCCTGAGTTTATCTCAGGATTGTCTTAGTCTTAATCGTCATTCTGAACTTGATCCAGAATCGTCTTGAGGCCATTCAGATGATCCTGATTTTTATCAGGATGACGACAAGGAACAATTCTGACTTTCTTTAGAATAACAATCAAAGAAAATTAAAAATTCTTACTCGTACCTTCCCTGCCAATCATTTTTCCGAACATTAATAATTTGCTCCAACATCTGCCTTGATTCTTTTATAAAACTTTTATTCTTACCAGTAGCAATATCTTCATCGCGCCACTTAGTTAAAACCTCAATAATTTTGTAACCCTTTTTTTGAGCTAAAAATAATAATTCCACATCAAAAGCGGTTACCCGCCAACCGGTAGCTTGCTTAAAATCTTTCAAAACTGATAATTTAGGGAATAATTCCTTAGCAATAGTGGTTTTAAATGCTTTAAAACCACATTGAGTATCAACAATATTAGGCAGTAAAAACAGTTTTCGGCCATTTGAAAAAATCCAACCGGCAATCTGCCGATAAAATGGCGCTCCTTTTCTTTTCCATCCCCGGGAGCCGATAACCACATCGTAATTCTTATTAAAAAAAGGCAATAATCTTTCAACTTGGTTAATCGGCGTTGACTGATCCATATCAGCAAATAAGACTATTTCTCCCTTGGCCTTTTTAATCCCCTGCCAAACTGCATAGGGCTTACCGCCATGCTGATTTTTTAAAAGTTTAAAATTGGGGTGCCCTTTGGTAAAATTTTCCGCCATTTCCCTACTCTTATCTATTGAGCCATCGTCAGAAATAATTACCTCCCAAGAATATTTTTGTTTTTTCAGATAGTCATAAACTTGTCGTAAAACCCCTCTTTTTAAATTAGCCTCCTCGTTATAACAAGGAATAACAATAGAAAGAAATAGCGGTGCTTTATTTTTCTTCATCTTAAAAAGAATAATAACATATTTTTAGTACCAATTTTCAATTTTGGGATTTTATATCGTCATTCTGGCTTGCTCTAGCCCTGTATCGAATGGTACAGGGTCCAGAATCCTCTGATTGTAGATGATTCTGGATGCGCTACGCTTACCAGAATGACGGCCAAGGATGTCATCCTGACTTATACTGGTACCGTCATTCTGGCTTGTCCAGAATCTCTGCCTTGCCGCCAGTCGGCGGTTTACCAGCCAGCCTCGCCGGCTAGGCGGGAATGACGACTTTAGCAATGTAACAATTTAACAATGTAACAATGTTTCTTTGTTTTTGACTTTTAATTTTTAACTAACTCATATACCCAAGCCCCATAACCAACATGCTCACCGGAAGCAGTTTTTAATACCCCAAACTGAGCAATTTCCCAAAGAGGATGGCCTTCGGGATTACAAGGCGCTCCCTCACAAATAGCAAAAACCGAGGACGGCTTAAGAGAGTCGGTTGCAAAACCTTTAATATATAAAAAATAGCGATAATTATAGGCATATGGTGAACCGGTCAAAGAAGTTAGATAAATATCTTTGCTTTTTGATTTTTGGGCAACATAATCGGCCACCATTTGGCTCCTTTTAATTTGTTGATTATTGTCCGCTTTAACAATCCATTGATAATCAAAAACAGCCATTTTCACTAAAAGTAAAACCAAGATAAGGATATTAAAAACAGCTAACAACCAAAGACGCTGTTTTCTCAAAAAATAAGTAAAAGCGGCAATTGACAAAAAAACTAAGGAATTTAGAAAGCCCAAATAATGGAGATGAATTTGGCCTTTAATAATCAGCAAGCACGAGAAAATAGCCGCCAAAAAAATTAGGGGAAGAAAAATAATCACCCATTTTTGTTTGGGCAAAGCCTTTTTTAAAAAAAGAAGGGGAGAAAGAAGAACCACCAAAAGATAATAAACTAAAAAGTGAAATTTAGTAAATAATTCGTTTGTCAAAGAAGACGTTAAAATCCAGAAAGTCTCGAAAACCGAAGTGTCTACTCCCCGATTGGCATTACTACCGAAAATAAAATCCCCAGCGGCGCGGGTATTAATAAAACAATTTTTTATCTCAAATAAAATAAAAGGGATCAGGGGTAAAACAATGCCAGCGACTAAAAACAAAAACGGTCTTACTTTATCAACTCGAGAGAAACTTTTTTTTGACGATATTAGCCAATAAAGATAAATGGCTAAGGTAAAAACAAATAAAATTCCGGTCACATAGTGAAGTTGGATTAAAATTCCCAGCGCTATTCCCGCCCCAAAAAAATATTTTCCCTTCCCTTTTTTTAAAAACTCAATTAAAAGCCAAAACCATAAAAGAGAAAAAAAAGGCACCGGGTTAGGATTCCAAGAAAAACGGCTGTTTTGCAAAACCAAGGGCGATAGGGCATATAAAAAACTAACCAAAAATGCCGAAATTAAATCAAAACAATTTAAAACAAAAAGGAATAAGGCCAAATTAGTAACCAAACCCAATAGAGCCACCAAAATCACCGGTCCTACCGGATTAAAGTGCCAAAACCATAAAAAAGGAGTAATCGCCCAGTAATAAATCGGCCCCAAATAGAGATTGCCGATAGAAGCCATTGGGCCAATAAAAGGAACATCTCCCTCCTTTAAAATTTGCGCCGCTTTTAAAACATCCCTACCCTGATCATCCAAAAAAGTAGTCAATGGCCCTAAACGATAAAAACGAAAAAAAGCGGAAGAAAAGACCAAAATAATAAATAAAGCCAAAGACAAAGGCTTTTTAAAAACTTTTAATCTAAATTTTTTTAACATAATATGATTATACCTTGTTATTGTTACTTACGGCTATCATAGCGACAAGAAACCCCAATATTCCCAACGAAACTAAAGAAACGATGTTAGCCAAAGACCGCAACGGTGTATCTTCTAGATAAATTTTAATTTGATTTCTTCCTTTTTTAACAGGAACAACAAAAAAACCATTACGGCTAACCGTATATTTATCAGGTTGATCTTTAATCTCCAGGTGACAACCGGGAAAATATAATCGTTTAATAACCACCTCTGCTTCATCACAAGCATCAACAATAAACTCTGCCTCAGTCGTCCGGTTATATAAAACCGTTGCTTCTCCTACTCCCGAAAGCACTAAGGGATCTCTATAAAATTCGTTTAATAATTCCGTTGCTTGAGCCGGCAAATAGTCGGTAATAAACTGC
Source organism: Candidatus Shapirobacteria bacterium CG09_land_8_20_14_0_10_38_17 (assembly GCA_002774085.1). Lineage (GTDB taxonomy): Bacteria > Patescibacteriota > Microgenomatia > 0-14-0-10-38-17 > 0-14-0-10-38-17 > 0-14-0-10-38-17. The sequence goes on from PEZH01000012.1 coordinate 20,606, forward strand.
CATTGTTGAGCACGAAAATTTTCCTCTAAAAGATAATACTCATCGTCAATAGACTCAACTTTTTGGGGCTTAAAATAAGAATAATTAAGGGTAACTAACAATAAAGTTATCAACCCTAAAAAAATAAACCAAAACTTAGACCAACGATTTTTAATTAATCTAAAAACCAAGCCACTAACTACCGACGAAGCGAAACCAGCAAATAATAATAGTCGCCAGGGAAATTGTAAAAATTGCAAAAAAGTCAACTGCTGCCAAATAAAATCAGATTTGGCATGGATCAAAAAAATAAATCCCAAAAAAGACAAACAAAAAAAACGGGCAATTTTTTCTCTAAAAAAAACTAACACGCCTAATAAGACAAATAGCCAGTGTAAATAGCCAATTTGAAAAGACATTCCGTCTTCGGTGCCATAATTTGACCCACTATACCCCCAAAATCGAGACAAAAACAACTGCCTGAAAGAAGGGAAATGAACATAATAAGCATAATAATCGGTGAACATTTCTTTTACTTGAGTAAAATCCTTCTCTAATAAAGCGGGCATAATAAAATAAGCCGCTAAACCAAAAGCCAAGAACCCTCCTAAAACAAAAATAACTATTTTTCTAACATTCCTTAATTGCTTTTGGGAAATAAAATTAAAAATAATAAAAAAGATTAACCAAAGACCACCGATTAAAGCAACACCGTTGTGAGAAATTAATAAAATAGCCAAAAACAAACTAAAACCAATCAAATTCTTAAGCAGAGGGCGATCAAACAATTTTTGGGCAAAATAAAAAACAAGAGGCAATAGATTCATCCCCCAATATTCAGCCAAAACTCCTCGCACATAAAGATCAACAGCACGATAAGGTAAAAACAGCCACATAAAAGTTGCCCCAAAAGCCGGCCAAAAACCGAACCAGTAATTAATCAAAGAAAAAAAGCCTGCTGTTCCCACCGCACCCGCTAAAGCAAAACTCAATTTATTAGCCGCCGTAAAAGAAAATCCTAAAACATGAAATACCTCCCCGACATAATAAGCAAACGGAGGATAAAAATTAAAAAAAGGATAACCAAACCCCTTACCCAGATCCGGCAACCATCGCGGTGGAAATTGTCCTTCACGCAAAACTTTATCCAAATCATAAAGGCGGATAAAATGAACATTATCGTGGGTATGAAAGTCACCGGGAAGAAAGAAAAAGCGATGAGTAAAAAGAAAAGCAAATAAAAGCAAAGCAATCCCTAAAATTTCCCGCCAATGGCTCTTAAGCTGACTTAATAATTTAGAATATAGTTTAGCCAATCCCTTGCGCGTTGCCATTTCCAAATAGTAAAAATTAATTTCTATTATATTATTTTCCTAATTATCTGTCATTCCCGGCATAACCAGCCTAAGCCGGCTAGGCGGGTCGGGAATCCAGTCTTCCTTGTCATTCTGACGAAAGTCAGAATCGTTCTTCTACCGTCATTCTGCCCACCAGCCCTGCACCATAACAGTACAGGGCCAGCCGGCGGACCAGAATCGAGAATTGTTATCGATTCCCGCTTTCGCGGGAATGACAAGGAATTATGGAAAAAGTAGTGGCTTTTCTTTGGAA
>PEZH01000020.1:0-237 GCA_002774085.1 Candidatus Shapirobacteria bacterium CG09_land_8_20_14_0_10_38_17
CATTCCTTGTCATTCCCGCAATTCCTTGTCATTCCCGCGAAAGCGGGAATCTATAGGAATAAAATATTTCTTACCAAGAGAATCTATTAATATAGATTCCCGACCCGCCTCATCGGCGGGGGAAGAATCCTGTCCGATTCCAAGTGGGATCCTTCGGTCGCCATAGGCGACCTCAGGATGACAGAAAGAGGCAAAGCCTTCAGAACCTGTCCCGAATTTATTTCGGGAATGATAAAG
>PEZH01000020.1:260-11176 GCA_002774085.1 Candidatus Shapirobacteria bacterium CG09_land_8_20_14_0_10_38_17
CCTTCAGAACCTGTCCCGAATTTATTTCGGGAATGATAAAGAATATTGCCAATTTGCATTTTAATAAAATGTGTTATAATATCTCTGAAAGTCAGGATAGTTTTTTAGACCCCAATGTTTACGGTCTTCAAAGAAACTTCCGCGCTTATCCCAAAAAGAGGAGGTGAGTAAATTTGAATACTAAACTTTACGTCGGTAACTTGAGCTATGAGGCTACTGACGAACAGCTATCAGAACTTTTTTCTAAAGCAGGCAAAGTAGCTAGCGCTACTGTTCTCAAGGATCAATATTCTGGTCGATCAAGAGGATTTGGTTTTGTGGAAATGGGCAGTGAAGAAGAAGCCAAGAAAGCAATCGAATTGTTCAACGAAAAAGATTTTGAAGGTCGAAAAATAATTGTTAACGAGGCTCGTCCCAGAAATACAGAAGGTTCTCGAGATAGAAGAAGAGATTTTGGTCCCAGAAGATAAACTGCTCCAAAGATAACAAATACAGCGGAGAAGGATTTGGCGAAGTGTCGTCAGGAGTGATTTTGCGGCATAGATTCTTCTCCGCCAACTGGCCCTGTACCGTTAATGGTGTAGGGTTGGTGTGCTAAAAACGACACTCTTTTTTATTGTCCCTGGATATTTTTCTTATGGTAGAATAAAAACAAACGTGGACAAAGTTAAAATATTGCCAGATCGTTTATCTTTGTTGGCTAATTTAAAAATTACCGCGAGCGAAAAGATAAAAATCGCCCGTCAACTCCTAAAAACAGTTAATTTTTTTGCCATCTTGGATAATATTGACGATCTTGATAAATTTAGGCCCACTTTCCAGGTAACTAAAAACGAAAATATTACCCGTAAAGACGAGGCAGGAAAATCACTTTCCCAAAAATTGATTTTAAAAAAAGAAAAATATTTTAAAACAAAAGGAGGGATAACTAAAAGGTGAGTGGAAAAATCTTGACCGAAAAGGGAATTAGTTTCATTGAGTGGCAAAAAAGAATTAAAAAAGGGAAAGTTTCTTCTCAAGAAATAGTTCAATATTACTTAAAACAAATTAAGAAAAAAAACCAGCAGACTAACGCCTTTTTAACAATCAATCAAAAAGCTCTTAGGGAAGCTCAAAAAGCAGACAGAGAAATCAGCAAATCAAAATCTGCCGATTTATTTCTAAAGAAACCTCTTTTGGGTTTGCCTATTGCCATAAAGGATAATTTTTGTACTCAAGGCTTACCAACCACGGCCGCCTCAAAAATTTTAGAAAATTACCTCCCTCCTTACGACGCCACCGTGATTCAACGTCTTAAAAAGGCGGGGGCGATAATTTTAGGTAAAACCAATATGGATGCCTGGGCTCATGGTTCTTCTACTGAAACTTCCGACTTTGGTCCCACCCACAACCCCTACGATCTTGAACGTGCTCCCGGCGGTTCATCAGGAGGTTCGGCGGCCGCCGTTGCCGCGGCGATGGCACCAGCCGCCATTGGTTCGGAAACAGCCGGTTCAATTCGCCAACCCGCTGCTTGGTGCGGCGTAGTGGGTTTTAAACCTACCTATGGCCGTGTCAGCCGCTACGGACTAATTGCGATGGCTTCTTCACTTGATTGCCCCGGACCAATAACCCAAAACGTGAAAGATGCTATCTTACTCTACAACATCCTCTCCGGCCCGGACCCAAAAGACGCCACCACCATCAAAGAAAAACCAGTCTTGATAAATTACAAAAAGCCCCTCCCTAAAAATTTAAAAATCGGCCTAAGTCAAAAATATCTAAAATTAGCTAACAAAGAAGTTGCCCAAAAAATCCTTGAAGCGGCCAAGGTTTTAGAAAAAAAAGGCGCTAAAATTCGGGAGGTATCGCTCCTTGACCCCAAAATAAGCATTGCCGTTTATACCATCCTTCAGCGCGCCGAAGTTTCCTCAAATTTAGCCCGTTATGATGGCCTTCGTTATGGCCGCAACCGCTCCTATTTTGGCCTGGAGGCAAAAAGAAGAATTATGTTAGGCACTTTCGTTTTGTCGGCAGGATATTTTGATCAATATTATCTTAAAGCCCAAAAAGCGCGCACTAAAATCATCAAAGATTTTAAACAGGCTTTTAAAAAAGTGGATTTAATCATCGGCCCTACCTCTCCCACGGTTGCCCTCAAAATAGGGGAGTGGGAAAAAAATCCTATGTTCGGCGAAACCCAAGATGTTTTAGTAGAACCAAATTCTTTAGCCGGCCTGCCGGGCATTAGTATTAATTGTGGTTATAATAAAGAGGGCCTACCGGTAGGGCTACAAATTTTTGGTCCCCAAAAAAGTGAGGAGTTAATTTTAAGATTAGCCGACCAACTCGAACAATGGCAAAAATAATCGCCAAGAAAAAACCATTCTTAAAAGATCTCTTGAAGAATAAAAACCTGCGCCTACTCTTAGCCAGCCAGTTCTGCTCTAATATTACCGCCACCACTCTCCTTTTTACTCTAATGAATTTTATTTTTGAAAAAAGTCAATCAACTATTACGGTAGGAATTTTATTGTTTTTTTATTACCTTCCTACCGGTGTTTTGGGAATCTTTAGCGGCGCTATCATTGATAAGTCTAACAAAAAGAAAATTCTCATCTTTTCTAACTTAACTCAAGCTTTCGTAGCTTTACTTTTTCTATTTATTAGCTACCGTCCCTTTTTGGCTTATCTTATTATTTTTCTCTACTCAAGCTTAGATGAGTTTTTTAACCCCACCGTAGGAACAGTAATTCCCAACGTTGTTAAAAAAGAAGACCTGGGAAGCGCTAATGCTATCTGGCTTTTTGCTTCTCATGGTTCCTTAATTTTTGGGTCGCTCACCGCCGGGTTACTGCTAAAAGTCTTCGGCCACATTAACTTCATCTTCCCCACCGCATCAATCTTATTGTTGTCAGCCGCTCTTTTCTCTGCTTTAATACCCGAAAAAGTGATTAATCAAAATAAAAAATATCCTAATATTTCCCTCCACTTCAACTTTCTTGATTTTTGGGAAGACGTCAAACAGGGATATAATTTTGTCTGCCAAAAGAAAATTATCTTTTTCCCAATTCTTCTTTTAGCAGGAGCAGAAGTAATTATTAGCATTATCGTTGCTATTATCCCTGCTTTTTCACAAATCATTCATATTGCTTTTGCCGATGCTTCTTTTTTTATCATCACCCCTATTATTTTAGGAACTTTATCCGGAGCCTGGGTAGTCAGCCAGAAAATCAAAACCAAAAAAATAAGAAAAAAGAAATTAATCTTTGGGGGGGTAACCGCCTGCGGAACATTATTCATTCTTATTACCGCCGCCACATTTATCTCTCGCCCGGTTCCCCTTATTGCTCCCTTACTATTTCTGGCCGGCTTTTCCTTTATTTTCTTTATCGTTCCCATCCAAACCTTAATTCAAGAAAATACCCCCTCAGATATTCGCGGTCGTGTTTATGGTATTTTGGGGACATTAATTGCTCTTGCCGCCTTTATCCCCTCATTAATTATTATTTCCTTGGTTGACCTTTTGGGAATTCGCTTAATTTTACTCTCTCTGGGTATAAGTCTTTTTTCTTTATCATATTTTGTCCAAAAAAACCAGCAAAAACTCTTTGCCCAATTAAACCATATTTAGCCTCGCAAGGAGTTACCTTGCGAGGCTAAATAAAGCTAAATAAATATGACCAATAAATTTTATCCTGTTATCGGTTTAGAAATTCACGTTGAGCTGGAAACACGTTCCAAAATGTTTTGCTCCTGCTCAGCTAAACATTTTGGTAAAGAACCTAACAGTCAAACTTGCCCAGTTTGCTTAGGGCTACCGGGCGCCTTACCTGTCCCTAATAAAGAAGCAATTAAAAGAACTTTATTTTTAGCCTTAGCGCTCGGTTGTCAAATTAACAAAAACAGCTGGTTTGACCGTAAGAATTATTTTTACCCCGACCTACCTAAAGGATACCAAATAAGCCAATTTTTTAAGCCTTTAGGGGTTAATGGCAAAATAATACTACAATCTAATAAAGTAGTAAAAATTCACGAAATTCATCTTGAGGAAGATACCGCCAAATCAATCCATAGAAAAGTTAATGGAAAAGAGGTTACTTTTTTGGATTTCAATAAGTCGGGCATACCACTAATTGAAGTTGTCTCCGAACCTGACTTAACCAGCGCCCAAGAAGCCAAAGACTACGCTCAAGCTATTCACCAATTAGTAAGACGGCTCAAAATAAGCCATGCCGATATGGAAAAAGGGCAAATGAGATTAGAAGCCAATATTTCTTTAAAAAAATATTTAAACGACCCGCTGCCACCCTATAAGGTAGAAATAAAAAACATTAATTCCTTCAAATTTTTAAAAGATGCCATTGACTACGAAATTAACCGTCAACAAAAGTTGCTTAATCAAGAAAAACAAATACCACAAGAAACCCGCGGCTATGATTCAAAAAATAAAAAAACATTTATCCAACGCAGTAAAGAAAAAGCCTATGAATACCGCTATTTTCCCGAGCCTGATATCCCTCCTCTGGTAATAGATAAACTTTTTGATATTGAAAGCTTGAAAAAATCTCTTCCCGAACTACCTGAACAGGCAATTAACCGCTTAATTAACCAATACCACCTTTCCCTATATCAGGCAAAGATAATTACTAAAACCCATAAAGTATTATCTTATTTTGAAAAAGCCGCCAGAGCAGGCCAAAAACAAAAAATAAAAGCTAATGACATCGCCAATATTATTATTAATAAAAAACTATCTATAAATAAGCTTTCACCACCACAATTAATCAATAAAATAAGAGAGAGGGAAGAACAAGCTCTTGTCGGTGGAGCAAAATTGCGATCAGTTATTAAAAAAGTTTTAATCGCTAACCCCAAGGCGATAGGGGATTATAAAAAAGGAAAAACCAATGCTTTAGCTTTTTTAATTGGCCAGGTGCAAAAAGAAACCAAAGGAAAAGCTGATATCAAACAAGCGCAAAAAATGCTTCGGGAGAAATTAAAATAGGCGGATCAGGATGGCAGACAATTGCTAAAAAAATAATTAATTACCAATGAATAATGATTAATAAAAACAGAAACAGTCAATCCAACAGAGATTGCTAATATACGGTACCGTATGTCCTGATTCCACTTTAATATATTGAAGTATCTTTCTTGCCCCAAAAGGAATATTATATCCCATAATAAATAATCAATGAATAGATTACATAAAGAATTATTAGCCACAATTATAAAAGAAAATAACGAAAGTCCCTTTGTTACAAAACACAATACAAACTACGAAGGACATAGCGATAAAAGCTATCGTTTATCAAACGCCCAGCTTAGAAAACTCGCTAAAGCTTGGTTAAAAAAACATATTGATTTGAATTTTGATAATTTTGTTCAGCTCCTGAATTCTCTATATGAAAACGGCCAGTCCTCCTCTGAAAAATACATTGCCGGCTTCATCATTGAATATTCACCAAAATATAGAAAGTATATAGAACCTAAATTATTAAATAGCTGGCTAAATAATTTGACTGGATGGGCTCAAGTAGACTCACTTTGTCAATCAAAGTTCGACTGGCGAGATTTATTATCAAATTGGCGTCAATGGAAAGATTTATTAAAAAAACTTAATAAATCTAAGAATATAAACAAACGGCGGGCATCTTTAGTTTTATTAATAAAACCGGTTAGAAATTCTAATAGCAAAAAACTTACCGACACAGCAATTCAAAATATCGAGAATGTAAAGGAGGAAAAAGATATTTCAATTACCAAAGCAACCTCATGGCTCTTAAGAGCGATGATAAAAAAATCATAAATTTGGTAGAGTCCCATAGACTTACGCTCGTGGGACTAGGAATTAGAGATTGTCAGAATTGCCAGAAAGCGGTAATATGAGTAATGTGAATAACAAAAAAAGCAAAATACCCGAATTTGTTCATCTTCACGTCCATAGCGAATACTCCCTTTTAGACGGCTTATCAAAGATTGAAAAATTAGTGGCCAAAGCTAAAGAATTGAGGATGAAATCTTTAGCTCTCACCGACCACGGCGTAATGTACGGCGCAATTAAATTTTACAACACCTGCCAAAAAGAGGGGATAAAACCAATTCTTGGTTGCGAAATGTATTTATCCCGTGGTTCCCGATTTGAAAAAACCGGTGGCCCGGAGATCTCACCCTACCATCTTTTAGTATTGGCCAAAAACCTAAAAGGCTACTACAACCTAATGAAGTTAGTAACCAAAGCACATTTGGAGGGTTTTTATTACAAGCCGCGCATTGATATGGAACTCTTAAAAGAACATCATGAAGGCTTAATTGTCTCCACCGCCTGCCTTCAGGGAATTATTCCCCGCTTAGTTTTAAATAACCAACCTAAAGAGGCAATTAAACAGACCCAAAAATTTTTAGAAATATTCGGCGAAGATTTTTACTTAGAAATCCAATCTCACCCTAAAATTCCCGATCAAGCTAAGGCTAACCGAGAAATAATTAAAATTTCCCGACAATTAGGAATTCCTCTTATAGCCACTAACGATTCCCACTATATTAACCCCGACGATGCCCCTGCCCAAGACGCACTAATGGCTATTGGTATGCAAAAAAAGCTAACAGACCAAAACCGCCTTAGTATGCTTGGCTCTCCTGACTTTTATTTAAAAAGCCCCGAAGAAATGCATCAATCTTTTTTAGAATATCCTGATGCCCTAAAAAATACTTTATCAATCGCCGAGAAATGCAATCTAAAGATTCCTTTAGGCAATAAAGTTTACCCTTCATATCCCCTTCCTAATGGTGAAAAAGCCGTTAATTATCTCCACAAAATAACTTTTGAGCGGAGAGAACTCCGCTATCCTAAATTAACTAAAGAAGTTAAAGAAAGAATAAATTACGAATTAAGTCTTATCACTAAAATGGGCTATGCCGAATATTTCTTAATTGTCCAAGACTATGTTAACTGGGCTAAAAAACAAGATATTCGTGTCGGTCCGGGACGGGGAAGTGGCGCCGGCTCTATTGTCGCCTATATCCTCCGCATTACTTCTATGGATCCTTTACTCCACAATCTTCCCTTTGAAAGGTTTCTAAACCCCGAACGCCAATCTACACCCGATTTTGATATTGACTTCTCTGATAATCGCCGCGACGAAGTCATTGATTATATCCGTCAAAAATATGGCGAAAACCATGTTGCCAATATTATCACCTTTGGGACAATTGAGTCACGTATGGCTGTTCGCGATATCGCCCGTGTTTTAGACTTCCCTTATTCTACCGGCGATCGTTTGGCGAAAATGATTCCCGCCGAAGCAGGCCAAAAAATAAGTATCGACGAATCTTTAAAAATAAATCCCGAACTTAAAATCGCCTATCAAACCGAAAAGGAAACCAAACAAATTTTAGATTTGGCCAAAAAAATTGTCGGCGTTGCCCGTCACGCCTCTACCCATGCCGCCGGCGTGGTTATGGCTGACAAACCATTGGTTCACTACACCCCCCTACAACGGGAAACAAAAGGAGAACGAATTACCACCCAATATGATATGTACTCTTTAGACCTTAATGTTGCCGATGATGCCGTCGGCCTATTAAAAATGGATCTCTTGGGATTGCGTAACTTAACTATCTTAGAAGAAGCAATTAATTTTGTTAAACAAACCGAGAAAAAGAAAATTGATCTTTCGGAAATCTCTTTAGATAATTCTAAGGTGTATGAAATAATTTCCCAAGGCGAAACAACCGGAGTCTTTCAATTAGAAAGTGAAGGAATGCGTCGCTTGGCAAAAAAACTAAAGCCTAACCGTTTCTCCGACCTCTCGGCTATGATTGCCTTATTCCGCCCCGGACCGATGCAATTTATTGATGATTTTGTTAACCGTAAACAAAATCCCCGTCTCATTGATTATCTTCACCCTAATCTTCAGCCAATCTTAGAAGAAACCTATGGCATCATCGTTTATCAAGAACAAGTAATGCAAATTGCTCATGCCATCGCCGGATTTTCCCTCGGCCGCGCCGATATTCTACGCCGCGCTATGGGAAAGAAAAAACTATCGATGATGAAGGGTGAAAAAAAAGATTTTATCGCCGGTTGCTTAAAAAACGGTTATTCTAAAAAAATCGCCGAGCAAATTTTCTCGATGATTGAAAAATTTGCCAATTACGGCTTTAATAAAGCTCATTCTGCTTCTTACGCGATGATCGCCTACCAAACCGCCTGGATGAAAACCCATTACCCAGTAGAATTTACCGCCGCCCTCTTGAGCACTGAAAGCAACAAATCAGAGAAAAGAATGATTTTGGGTATCGACGATTGCCGAAGAACGGGAATCAATATCTTCCCCCCTGATATTAATATCTCTCAAAGCGACTTTATTATTGAAAAAGACAGAAAATCATTGAAAGGCAAAGCCATTCGTTTTGGCCTATCGGCAATCAAAAATGTTGGTGTTGTCGCCATAAAAACTATTATTAAAGAACGAAAAGATAATGGACCCTTCCAATCCTTAACAGATTTTTGCCTTCGCGTCGATACTCAAAAAGTAAATAAAAAGGTCATTGAAAGTTTAACCAAGGTCGGCGCTATGGATCGTTTCGGTAAACGTTCAGCAATATTGGCTACCTTAGATCAAATCCGCCAACAGGGAGAAAGAGAACAAAAAAACAAAACATTAGGACAAACCAGTCTTTTCGCCGAACAACAAAGCAAAAAAACAAGAGAAGATAAACTGCCTCAAATTGAAGAATTTTCCAACCAGGAAATCAAAAAATTTGAAGAAAACCTCTTGGGCGTTTCTTTAAGCAGTGAACCCCTTTGGGACCGAAAAACGGCGCAAGAATTTGATCAAAAAATTATCGACATTTTGGATCTCCCCGCCGGTAGTAAAGTCAAGGTATTGGGTATTATTGATAATATCCGCATTGTCTTTACCCGCTCCCAAAGCCAAGAAATGGCCTTCTTAACGCTAATGGATGAAGGCGGAGAAATTAACACCATTGTCTTCCCCAAAATCTTTAGCCAAAATCAAAGCAAATTAATAAAAAATAATCCCATTGTCGTTATCGGTAAAATTGACAAACGGGAAGAAGAAAAGTCGCTAATTGCCGACCAAGTCTTCACTCTTAAAGAGGCTCAAAAACAATTATTCAATTCCTCAGAAGAAAAATTTGACTTTACCATTACTATTCCTAAATCTATCCGTTCTCAAGTCCTAATTACCCTTAATAGCCTTTTACAAAAAAATCCCGGTGATAAAAAAGGAGCACTAATTTTACAATACCATGACGAGAATAAAACACTAAAACTTAATTCTGGAGTAAATTATACTGCCAATTTAGCCAAAAAAATCGAAGATTTATTAAAACCAAAATTATAATTGTGATATAATCGCTGACATGATCAAAATAGACGAACAAAGCTGGAAAAATGAGCTACGTGTTGGTGACAAGGTGCGTGTTCATTGGGGAAAAACAATTTTTGAAGGAACAATCATCGCCAAAAAGGGACGGGGAATAAGTAAAACTTTTACCGTCAGACGCATCGGCGTTAACCGGATAGCCATTGAGCAAATTTTCCCTTTTTATTCTCCCAAAATTAGCAAAATTGATATTCGGGGAAAAGCAAGAAAAAAAATACGACGCGCTAAGCTTTATTACCAGCGATGACTATCAAAAGCTATCGCTTCGGCCAAAAAGGAGAAAATTTAGCCACTTCTTTTTTAACATCCTCCGGCTACAAGATTATTGAACGAAACTTCCGCACCCAAATCGGGGAAATTGATATTATTGCTCTCAATGAAAGATGCTTAGTTTTTATTGAAGTTAAAACTAGACACTCTTTAGAATTTGGTTATCCCGAAGAGGCGGTAACTCAATCAAAAATAGTCACCATCGCCAAAGTAGGGGAGTATTATTCAAAATTACACCCTAATTTACCCCAATCTTTACGAATTGATGTTTTAGCCATCGGACCCAAAGATCAATCAGGCCATTTACGACTACGCCTTTTCAAAAATGTTCACCAGGGTTTATAGCCACTTTCAGAAAAGTAGCTCCAATGGGAGTCGAACCCATATTGCCACCTTGAAAGGGTGGCGTCCTAAACCATTAGACGATGGAGCCAAGTAAGAACTATTTTATCAAAAAGGGGGAAGAAATACCAACCCCACGACGCGTACACCTTCCAGGTGTATTACGTTGACACCTCTTGACATTTCTTCTCTTTTATTATTAAAATGATCTAATGAGGAAAATTGTTTTTGCTAATGACGAAATCTATCATATCTTTAACCGGGGAATTGAGAAAAAAGCAACGTTTACCGACAAAAGAGAATACAAGAGAGCACATTTAACTCTTGATTTTTACCGTTTCAAGAATCCCGCATTGAGACTTTCAAAAGTCTTAGATTTGGAAGCCAGTTTAAGGGAAGAATTTTTCTCTCACCTAAAAAAAGAAGGGACAAAATTAGTAGAAATACTCTCTTATTGTTTGATGCCAAATCATTTTCATTTGTTAGTGAAGCAGTTACAAGAACAAGGAATTAAAATTTTCTTAAGCAACTTCAGCAATAGTTACACTCGATACTTTAACACAAAACATAAAAGGATAGGCTCCCTTTTCCAGGGGATCTTTAAGGCGGTGAGAATTGAAGATAATGAGCAGTTAATACACGTTTCTCGCTATATTCATCTCAATCCGATAGTTTCGTTTATTGTTAAAAAGGAAAATTTGGCAAATTATGATTGGTCTTCATTACCAGAGTATTTGGGAAAGAAAGAAGAAGGAATTTGTGCAAAAGAACTTATTCTGAGCTCATTTTCTTCAATCAAAAAATACCAGGATTTTGTCTATGATCAAATTGACTACGCTAAAAAATTGGAATCAGTTAAGCATTTAACTTTGGAGTAAATTAGCAGGTGTCAACCTAATACACCTGGAA
>PEZH01000002.1 GCA_002774085.1 Candidatus Shapirobacteria bacterium CG09_land_8_20_14_0_10_38_17
TTTTACTAATTGGTCGTGTCTCCCGAATTTTCACCGTCCTGTTTATTGCCACTCCCTTTTCATCATGAACCAAATATTTCTTACGCCGCCGCATTACCTTACCATACTTAGGATAACGATAAACAGTCTCCACTAAAACGGTTAATGTTTTAGGGCTTTTAGCGGCGATTACTTTTCCGGTTAAAATTTTTCCTTTAGTCATAATTCCCTTTCACGAATTCTTGTTTTAATAAAAGCAATCTTATCACGATTTTTAGCAACCATCTTTACGTCTTTTAATTTCCCCAACCTCTTATCAACCACTATTGGAGTTAATTCTGAGATTTCTTTTTCTAACTCCTTTAATAATCCTGCTTTATTTAACTGGTTCAGTTTCTCTTTGTCCTTTTGTTTCATATCGATTTTCTTTATTCTCCCACTATTTTTGTTTTAAAAGGCAACTTACTACCGGCCAAATGCAGAGCTTCTTTAGCCAGGCTTTCTGGTAACCCCCCCACTTCAAAAATAATCCTTCCCGGTAAAATAACCGCCACATGACCAAGAACTTCACCCTTACCGCCTCCCATAGTGACGCCTAAAGGCTTACTGGTAATCGGTTGATTATGAATTACCCTTATCCACACCTTGCCTTCACGTTTAGTTTTATGAACAATTGCCTGTCTAGCTGCCTCTAATTGTTGCTCAGTTAGCCAACTGCGACCCATTGCTTTTAATCCAAAATCACCAAAAGCCAACCGATAACCACGGGTTGCTATTCCCCTCATCTTCCCCCGAAATTGCTTCCGATATTTTTCTTTTTTAGGAACAACCATATCCTATTAATCTAATTTTTAATTTTTAGTCTCTAATTTTTTACTGTCATCTTGACTTACTAATACTATCATTCTTCCGCCAGCCGGTAGGCCAGAATCGTCTTCTCACCGTCATTCTGGCTTGCTCTAGCCCTGTATCGAATGGTACAGGGTCCAGAATCAGATTCTGGAGTCGCCGCCACAGTTGGCGGCTCCCCAGAATGACGACTTTAACAATGTAGCAATGTAACAATGTAACAATGTTTCTTTCTTTTTGTTTTTTTCTTTAACTTTTAACTTTGCCCTAGTACCACGTTGGGTACAGGGCAACCCTGAACCGAACTCTTGTTCTGGTTCACGGGTTGGACTTTTGACTTTTAACTTTCTTTATGTATCCACACCTTCACTCCTACATATCCTTTCCTCGTTAGTGCCGGCACATAAGCATAATCAATGTCAGCTCTAATCGTGCTAGTAGGGACTTTACCAACGACAAACTTTTCCTGACGGGAAATTTTTACCCCATCAATCCTCCCCGCCAGCCTAATTTTAACTCCCAAAGCGCCGGCACTCATCACTCTCTCTAACTCTTTTCTCATCACTCGCCGGTGAGGCATACGCCGCTCCAACTGATTAGCAACTCTTTCCGCCACAAACCTAGCCTCGATATCAGGATTTTTAACCTCTTCTATTTTAATCTCTAAATTCTTTTCCGGTGCCTCTATAGAAATCCGTTGATAAAGTTCATTTTTCAACAATTCTAAACCTTTCCCTCCCCGACCAATTACTACTCCCGGACGACTGGCAAAAAGAGTAATTTTCATTCTATTAAACAATCGCTCGATACTAATACCAACAATACCCGCTACCTGTAAACGTTTCCGTAAAAATTGTCTCAATTTTACATCTTCCAAAAGAAAATTCTTATATTGCTTTTTGTCGCCAACTGCCCACAAAGACTGCCAATCATTATGAATCCCTAATCGGTAAATAATAGGATTAACTTTTTGACCCATAATATAATAATTAATTCTTAATCAATTTCTAATTTCTAAATTCTAAGCTCCAAATAATATCTAAGTTCGAAATCATAAATTCTAAACTGTTTAGTATTTCGTGCTTAGAATTTCGAATTTATTTGGAACTTCGATATTCGTATTTAGAATTTTCTTTAAATGTATTTTTATTTATTATTTATTCTTTCTTTCCTCCAATATTACTTTCACATGGCTTGTCCTTTTCCTAATAATTCCTCGGTTAAACCGAGCCCCATGTGACTTATCCATTCTCTTGACTCTCGGACCCTCATCAACTAAAAGCTGATTAACCACCAAATTTTCCTCTTTAAGATTTAGATTATTCACCGCATTAGCTGATGCCGAATAAATCAATTTTTTTAAAAAATATGCCCCTTTTTTGGGAATATTTTCCAATAAGACCAAGCTCTCACCCATTGATTTTCCCCGTATCAAATCAGCTACTAAACGTACTTTTCTTGGTGAAATCGGCAAATATTTTGCTTCAGCTTTAACTTGCACCATTTGATTTTAAATTTATAATTTTATTAAATCTTAGTTTTCCTTTTAACTTTTAACTTTTGACTTTTGACTTTGGACTTTTAATTATCTTATCTTGTCATTCTGGCTTGCTCTAGCCCTGTATCGAATGGTACAGGGTCCAGAATCTATCCCTAAATGATTCTGGATGCTCCGTCAACCGACGGATTACCAGAATGACGACTTTAACAATGTAGCAATGTAACAATGCAACAATGTAACAATGTATTTTACTTTTAACTTTTAACTTTGGACTTTGGACTTTAAACTATTTTGTTTTGAGCTTCAGTTTTGAGTTTTGCGATTTGCGCGTATTCTAATTTTAGGTTTTCTCCATTGTTTTCTTTACCATTCGGCCATGTCCCCTAAACGTTCTGGTAGGAGAAAATTCTCCTAATCGATAACCCACCATATCTTCAGTAACAAAAACCTCGATAAAATTACGACCATTATGAACCGCAAAGCGATGCCCTACAAACTGGGGAGGAATTTGACAAGATCTCAGCCAAGTTTTAATCGGCTCTTTATCCCCACGTTTAAGCTTCTTTAAAAGCCGCTCATCAACATATGGCCCTTTTTTAGCAGAACGCGACATCTTATTAGTTTTAAATTTATAATTTATTAATGCCTGATGTTTGAATTGTTTGAATCGCTTGAGACGCTTGAATCGTTTAATTTTTACTTTACTTTACTTTACCTGTCATTCTGGTCCGCCAGCCGGCGGATTACCAGCCAGCCTCGCCGGCTATAGGCGGGCCAGCCTCGCCGGCTAGGCGGGAATAACGGCGATGATTTAGCAATGTAGCAATGTAACAATTTAACAATGTTCTTTTGGACTTTTGACTTTTAATTATTTCTTCCTTCTTCTTATTATGTCCTTATTACTATACTTTTCCTTTTTTCTCGTTTTCTTCCCTAAAGTTTTCTTACCCCAAGGTGTTTTTGGTGAAGGCATACCAATGCCTGATTTGCCTTCCCCACCGCCATGAGGATGAGATCTGGGATCTTGAGCAACACCACGCACTGTTGGCCTAATACCGCGGTGACGTTTTTGCCCCGCCTTATAAAGCTTCTTCAAACGATATTCTACATTACCTATCTGACCAATGGTAGCCATACAATCTAAGGAAATTTTGCGCAATTCACCCGACGGTAACTTTACTTGAGCCACTTTATCTTCCTTAGCAATAATCACCGCCATTGTCCCCGCTCCCCGTACTAATTGTCCTCCCTTCCCTGCCCGCAGCTCAATATTATGAACAGGCATACCAATGGGAATATTCCTCAAAAGGGTAGCATTGCCTTCTTTTAAAGAAACATCCTTTCCCGATACCACCACATCTCTTTTTTTAAGTCCTTTGGTAGCTAAAATATAACGACGCTCGCCATCAGGATAAAGCACCAAAGCAATATTGGCGCTACGAAGAGGATCGTATTCAATCGCCTCAACATAACCGGCTATATTAAGCTTATTTCGTTTCCAATCAATAAGGCGCAAGCGTTTTTTCTCACCACCGCCTTGGTGACGAACAGTAACTCTACCGCCACCTCGGCCGACTCGCCGATTCATTGCTCTAGTTAATTTTTTTCTTAAATCCATAATATTATTTACTTTTTTCTAAAGACTCATAAAAATCAAGCTTCTGCCCCTTTTTAAGCTCCACAATTGCCTTTTTAAAATTCGCAGTTTTTATCTTCCGCCGCCTACCTGACGACCAACGCTCTTCGCCTTTAATTTTTATTGTCCAAACTTTAATCGGCTCCACTTTCAAAAACCGTCTTACTGCTTCTTTAATTTGCCCTTTATTAGCTTTCTGATCTACTATTAAGGTATAGCGATTTTCCTGCGCCTTACTCATCGCCTTTTCAGTAATTAATGGTTTTTTAATAATCATTTTTAAGTCCATAACACGTTTCAATTTTCAATTATCAATTTACAATTTTCAAACCCCGTCATCCTGAGTCCGTCAACCGACGGACGAAGGATCCCGTTTGGAAGCAAGGTTACCTCTTTCCTACGGGATTCTTCCCCCGCCGATGAGGCGGGGTCAGAATGACGACTTTAGCAATTTAACAATGTAACAATGTAACAATTGTTTTATTCGTCATTCTGGCTTGTCCAGAATCCATCCCTTAGACGATTCTGGATGCTCCGCCAGCTGGCGGATTAAACTTTGAGCTCAATTGTTTGAGGCTTTCTTTAGTAAAAATTAATATCCCACCGTTTAAGACCTGGTAAGAATTAATCGTCAAAACGCTGGCTAAACTTATCGTCGGGATATTTCTAAAAGCTAAAACTGCTTTTTTATCTTTTTCTCCTAAGTAAAGAATTGCCCTTTCGGTTTTTAAGTCTAATTTATCCAGAACTTTGTTAGCTTCTTTAGTCTTCTGTTTTAAGCCTTTAAAATCGTTAATCACCAAGATTTGTTTATCAGCAGCCTTAGCCGACAAAGCCGATTTTAAAGCGAGCTGTTTCATCTTCTTGGGCAAAGACAAGCGACGATTTATACCTTTAGGCGGATGAGCTTTCCCACCGCCGACAAAAATAGGGGCTTTATTGTCGCCGTGACGAGCACCGCCCGTCCCTTTCTGACGGTAAATTTTCCGGTTTGATCCTTTTACTTGCGCGCGAGTCTTCGCTCTTGCTCGAGCGTCTCGCTGATTGGCTAAATAAACCCGAACCGCTTGAGATAAGAGAGGCTTGTTTATTTTTGTCTCAAAAATCTCTTTGGGAAGAGTTACTTTCCCTTCTTTCTCGCCCTTAATGTTATAAAGATCAACTTTGAACATCTTAAAAATATGAAACAAATAATTTCTACAAGCCCCGCACCAGAACGGTGCAGGGCGAGTCATTTCCATTAATTCTTATAATTTCTAATATCTATTTTTAACTTTGAGTTTCAATTATCTTACCTTGTCATTCTTCCGCCAGCTAGCGGAAGAATGACGGCTTTTTTGAGTTTTGCGCTTTTTTATCACTACCATTCCTCTTCTTGCCCCGGGAATTGCTCCCTTAACATACAAAAGATTCTTCGCCTCATCTATCTCAATTATTTCTAAATTACGAACTGTTACTTTTTTGTTGCCCATACGACCGGGCATTTTTTTACCTTTATAAACTCGTCCCGGTGTTGTCCGCTGACCGATTGAGCCAGGAGCCCGCTGCCTATCTGATTGACCGTGAGTAGCCGGACCACCATGGAAACCCCAACGCTTAATAACTCCGGCAAAGCCTCTCCCCTTAGAAAACCCTGTTGCATCGACAAAATCTCCTTTCTTAAAAATATCATCAACCTTGATTTCTTCACCTACTTTTAAATTCTTCCCACCACCACTCACTTCCACTATTAGAGCCGGCGCCAACGTTTTCTTTGCTTTCTTCATTTCGCCCAAAGTCGGCTTCTTAGCATACTTCCCTTTACTTTGACCAAAGGCAATTTTTACTGCTTCATATCCATCATTTTCCTTATTCTTTACTTGCAAAATAAAACAAGGACCAGCTTCAACAACAGTTAACGGCACTACCTGACCGTTCTTTAAAAATTCCTGAGTCATTCCCAATTTTTGTCCGATTATGGCGTTAATCATATTCTCCACAAAAAAAAGAGCCTAAAAAGAGGCTCCAAAAGGTAAAATACCTTCTAATTCTTCCCTAAAATAAACTAACCAGGCAAACTTTTTGAATTTACCATTAAATTAGATGCCTCCTTACCAAAACAATTTGATTTTATCACAGACTATTTTTAATAGCAACCAAATTAGTCGTTAGTCGTTGGTCATTGGTCGTTAGAATAAATATTACCTCCCCCAAAATCTACCGGCCTGTCTCGGCCTATTCAGAAAACCTTAGAACCACAAATCCAACTTTAGATAAACCTCCTCCTAAAAAACACTTCCACTAACATGCTATGAAGCATATTTAACTATTAATTTACTACGATACTGCGCCGTATCGTAGTAGCTAAATTCCTACTCCCCTACAAAACACTGCTATTTTTGAAACAAAAACCCATCAGCCAAAAGCCTATCATCGCGTGCCTTCATCTTACAAGGAGTAAATTACAAGAATAGTTAAAGAAGAAAATCTTTTCTTTCCTGCCTCCAGTGGGATCAAAATAAAAAACCCGCTCTTACGGTCGGGGTTTTGTGTTCCGCTTTGTGTCGCGCTTCGCGCGTTCATTGATACCGCTTCATCCCCGCCAAGGCGGGTCCGCCAGCTGGCGGATCGCTTTCTGGGAATAACCAGCTCTATCTTATTTAAATTTCTTGCCTTACATTTACCTACCTCACTGCCAAAACTGAATTAAGGGTCTCAAGTTCTTAGTTTAGAAATTCCTAAGACTAATCACTTATTCTTTTAATCTTTTATTCTTAAATGAATCTTACGTTCTTATCTCAATATCCACTCCGGCGGGCATATCTAAATGTTGAAGGGAGTCAATCGTCTTATTGGTCGGATTCAAAATATCAACTAATCTTTTATGAACCAACATCTCATAGTGATCTTGAGAGTTTTTGTCAGTATTGGGACTGGTTAAAACAGTAAAAAGGTGCCGTTTAGTCGGAAGAGGAATAGGACCACTAACTTTCGCTCCTGTCAGAAGAGCCGTCTCCACGATTTTATTGGCTGCCTCATCAATAACTCGGTGATCATAAGCCTTAAGGCGAACCCGAATGCGTGTTTTGGCCATATTGTCAATCCTGCCAATTTTTAAGAAATTACCTTGGTGATTACTCCCGCTCCCACCGTATGACCCCCCTCACGAATGGCAAAGCGCAAATTCTTTTCCAACGCGATGGGAGTAATCAACTTCACTTTAGTGGTAATATTGTCACCAGGCATTACCATCTCTACTCCTGATGGCAAAGCCGCTTCACCGGTGACATCGGTAGTGCGAATGTAAAATTGAGGTCTATATCCGGAAAAAAAGGGAGTATGACGACCGCCTTCTTCTTTAGTTAAAACATAAATCTCTGCTTCAAATTCAGTATGAGGAGTAACTGTCCCCGCCTTGGCAATAATCTGACCCCGCTCAACTTCATTCTTTTCAACACCGCGCAAAAGAATACCGACATTATCACCCGCTCGCGCCTCATCTAAGCTCTTCCTAAACATTTCAATACCGGTGACAACTGTTTTTTTAACTTCTTTTCCTAAACCGACGATCTCTATCTCTTCATTAAGCTTTAATATTCCTCGCTCTACTCTACCAGTGACCACTGTCCCTCGCCCTTTAATGGAAAAGACATCTTCTACCGGCATTAAAAATGGCTTCTCTATATCCCTCTCGGGGGTGGGAATATACTCATCAACTTTATCCATTAACTCCAAAATAGGGCCACACCACTGACAATCTCGTTTACCACAACCACATTCCGCCGCTTTTAAGGCTGAACCACGAACAATAGGAACCTTAGCCCCATCATATTTATACTTATTAAGCAGTTCACGTATTTCTTCTTCCACCAAATCCACCAATTCCTTGTCATCAACTAAATCAATTTTGTTCAAGAAAACTGCTACTGCCGAGACATTAACCTGACGAGCCAACAGAATATGCTCCCGAGTTTGAGGCATTGGCCCATCGGCAGCAGAAACAACTAAAATTGCCCCATCCATCTGCGCTGCGCCGGTGATCATATTCTTCACATAATCGGCATGACCGGGACAATCAATATGGGCGTAATGACGTTTGGCTGTTTCGTACTCGGCATGATAAATATCAATAGTAATCCCTCTTTCTTTCTCCTCAGGAGCCTTATCAATATCTGCAAATTCTAAGGGTTGGGTCGAATTATTAGGCTGTTTTGACAAAACCTTAGTAATTGCCGAAGTTAAGGTTGTCTTACCATGGTCAACATGACCAATGGTCCCAATATTGATATGAGGCTTGGTGCGTTCAAACTTTGCTTTTTCTGCCATATGACCACTTTAAATTTGTTTTTATCCTCTTGTTTTTGCAATTTGCCTTTTACAATTTGCAATTTTAGATCTACTGATGTTTTGATTTTAAACAAGTATATCTAATTTGTCAATAGGAAAATAATATCCTAAAAAACTCAAATCTGCCAGCGGGGCGGATTTGCCTTTATATTGTTATTTCCCTTCCCCTCTTATCCTTGCTACCATTCCTTCTTGAATATTTTTGGGCACTATTTCATAACAAAGCGGCTCCATATAAAAAGAAGCCCGACCACCGGTAATACTACGAACAGCGGTCGCATACCCAGAGAGCTCTGCCAAAGGAACATTAGCAGTAACCACTCGCATTTTACCACGAACACTAGTACTAACAATCTGCCCTCGCCGAGAAGAAATATCACCAATAACTTGACCCATAAAATCTTCGGGTATTACCACCTCTAATTTCATAATTGGTTCCAATAATACCGGCCCAGCTTGCTTAGCCGCTTCTTGCAAAGCAATACTGCCGGCAATTTTGAAAGCCATTTCCGATGAGTCTACATCATGATAAGAACCATCGTAAACAACCACTTTCATATCCACCATTGGATAACCGATAACAATACCTTTTTCCATTGCCCCACAAACACCTTTTTCAATAGCGGGAATAAACTCTCGAGGGATTTTTCCTCCTTTAATTTCGGAAGCAAATTCAAATCCCTCTCCTCTTTCTCTCGGCTCCAAACGCAGAAAACAATGACCATACTGACCCCGACCCCCGGATTGATGAATATATTTTCCTTCTGCCGAGGAAACCACAGTAATAGTTTCTTTATAAGCTACCTGAGGACGACCCACTCTTACGTCAACATTAAACTCTCTCTTCAAACGATCAACAATTATTTCCAAATGAAGTTCACCCATTCCGGAAATAATTGTTTGTCCGGTCTCCAAATTGGTTTTAATCTTAAAAGTAGGATCTTCCTCCGATAAATGAGACAAAGCATAAGACAATTTTTCTTCATCGACATGAGTATTAGGCTCTATGGCTAAAGAAATCACCGGTTCAGGAAAAGAAATTGTCTCCAAAATTAAAGGATGCTTAGAATCACAAAGAGTATCACCAGTTTTAACATTGTCCAAACCAATAACCCCGATTATCTCTCCGGCCGTTGCTTTATCAATTTCTTCTCTTTTATCAGCATGCATTAAAAGTAAACGACCTATTCTTTTATTTTTTTTAGTATTAGCGTCATAGACACTACTCCCTACCGTCATCGTCCCTGAATAAATGCGCAAATAGGTCAATCTCCCCACATGAGGATCAGTCTGAATCTTAAAAGCCAAAGCGCAAAAAGGAGCGCTGTTCTTTGGCTCGCGTTTCTCTTTTTTGTTTGTCTTTGGATTAAGACCTTCAATCGGAGGAACATCTAAGGGAGAGGGCAAAAAATCAACAATGCCATCCAACAACTGTTGAATTGCCTTGTTACGCAAAGAAGAACCGCAATAAACAGGTACCACTCGGTTGTTAATAACCGCTCTACGCACCCCTGCTTTAAGCTCTTCTAAGCTTATTTTCTCATTATTAATATACTTTTCCATCAGTTTCTCATCCTCACCGCTAACTTTTTCTATTAAATCTTCTCTCGCCCTTGCCAACTTTTCCACCAATTCTTTGGGAATAGGAATTTCTTCAAAAGTCGCCCCGCTATCGTCTTTTTCCCAAACAAATGCCTTATTTTCCAAAACAGAAACTACTCCTCGAAAGCCTTGTTCTTTGCCGATGGGAAAAGTTATTAAAATAACATTAGCCCCTAACCGCTCTTTAACGCTTTTAACGGCGTTATCAAAATCCGCCCCCAATTTATCCATTTTATTCAAAAAACAAATTCGCGGGACACGATAGCGGTCTGCTTGATGCCAAACTGTTTCCGATTGAGCTTGAACTCCTTCCTCGGCATCAAAAACCATCACCGCTCCATCTAACACTCGCAGTGAACGTTCCACTTCAGCGGTAAAATCAACATGGCCAGGAGTATCAATAATATTAATCCGGTGATCACGCCAAAAAGTGGTTGTTGCCGCCGACTGAATGGTAATTCCCCGCTCTCGTTCTTGAACCATCCAGTCCATTTGTGTTGTCCCCTCATCAATATCGCCAATTTTATAGGTTTTACCAGTGTAATAAAGAATTCGCTCGGTTGTTGTTGTTTTGCCGGCATCAATATGGGCAATAATGCCAATATTGCGAATTTCTTCTAAAGGAACAATCCTGTTTTCGGTTTTATTTGTTTGTTGAACCATAAAAATAATTAAAAATTAAAAGTCAAAAGTTCAAAGTAAAAAACATTGTTATATTGTT
Organism: Candidatus Shapirobacteria bacterium CG09_land_8_20_14_0_10_38_17; assembly: GCA_002774085.1. GTDB lineage: Bacteria > Patescibacteriota > Microgenomatia > 0-14-0-10-38-17 > 0-14-0-10-38-17 > 0-14-0-10-38-17. Next base: position 10,615 of record PEZH01000002.1, read on the forward strand.
AAATTGTTACATTGCTAAATTGTTACATTGCTGAATTGTTACATTGCTAAATCATCGCCGTCATTCTGGTAATCCGCCAGCTGGCGGAGCATCCAGAATCCTTATTTAAATTTCTAATTTTCAATTTTCATTGAATTTTCCCCGCCCAGGTTGGGATCCCGCTGTGGCGGGACAATTTTAAAATTCGT
>PEZH01000019.1 GCA_002774085.1 Candidatus Shapirobacteria bacterium CG09_land_8_20_14_0_10_38_17
TATGTAGTATCGTAGTAAATAAATAAAATTCCCCATAAGCACTAAGCCCTAAATTCCCGCCTCTTCGGCGGGTCGCCGATGAGGCGGGTCGGGGAATCTATATTAATAGATTCTCTTGGTAAGAAATATTTATTCCTATAGATTCCCATTTTCATGGGAATGACAAGGAATCGCGGGAATGACATTTGACAAGACTTTCATGGGAATGACAGAGAGAACATTTGTTTTCGAGTTTCGTGTATCGTCTTTCATATATCTTACTGATTGTCTATCGCCTATTGCCTGATTACAGATTACTAATTACCTGTTACCAGTTACCTGCTTACGCAAGCAATATTTTTTTAATTTTTTCTAAACTTAAGGTGTTGATGATATCTTTTTTTTCTGCCCAGCCGCGGCGAGCAACGGCGACTCCATATTTTATAAAATCTAATTGATCAAGGGTATGAGCATCGGTATTGATTACTAATTTTACATTATATTTGATTGCTTGGTGAATTAAATTATCGGGTAGGTCTAAACGATTAGGATAACTATTAATTTCCAAAATTTTATTATTCCTAAGGCAAAAAGAGAAGATTTTTTCCCAATCTAATTCATAACCTTCTCTTTCACTCAAAATTCGGCCGGTGGGATGGCCTAAAATTTTTACCTGAGGGTGAGAAAGAGCCTTAATAATTCTTTGTGTCATTTGTCCTTTAGGGAGATTAAATTGACTGTGAATAGAAGCAATGGCAAAATCTAAATAAGCAAATCCTTTTTGGGGAATTGCTAAACTTCCATCTGGCTTAATATCAATTTCAAGACTATTAAAGACAAAAAAGGGCAATTTTTTTACTCCTTTTTTTTGGTATTTTTCAATTGAGTAATTTATTTTATCAACTATTTCTTTTTTGTGCTTTAATATTTTAATTATTTGTTTTTCGGTGTGTTGGCTCAAACTGGGATTATGTTCGGAAAAAGCAAAATACTGATATTTAAATTTTATTACCTTTTGCACCATGGCAGTCATAGAATCCTGCCCTAAATCATGGCTGGGTTCAATGTTGAAGCTTGAATGGCTGTGAAGATCACCCTTAATATCTTTTTCCTGAATTAAGTTTGGCAAACAATGCTTTTGGGCCGCTTCAATTTCACCGCTGTTTTCCCGCAATTCCGGCGGTATCCAGTCCATACCTAAATAATTATAAAAAGCCCTCTCGGTGGCGAAACTTTTAATTTTGTATTTTTGATTTTTAGCTGTTTTTATCCCGTATTCGGATAAACTTAGTCCCCTTTTTAAGGCTAATTCTCGCAAGGCAATATTGTGATGTTTTGAGCCGGTAAAGTATTGAAGCATTGCTCCATAGGATTGGGGACTTTGAGTCCGAAGATCAACTTGGCGATTATTAGCTAATATCACTCGGCAAAGACCCTTTTTGCCTTTGCTTAAGATACGTTTGATTTTGGGGTATTGGGTGAAGTATTTGATTATCTTTTTAGGTTGTTTGGTTTTAACAGCAATGTCAATATCACCAATGGTGGATACTTTGCGCCTCAAGCTGCCCAAAGGATGAGCTTCTAAGGTGGCGGGGAGCTTTTTAAGATAAGTGATTAATTCTTGGGCGAGTTGATCGGCGTAGGGTAAGAGCATCCGTTTTTTTGTCTTTTTTGTTTTTGCCATTAGGGCAATCCCTTCAATAATTTTTTGTTCTGACTTGGCCCCAAAATCAGCCATCTGACTAATTTTATTTTGTTTAGCTGCCTTTTTTAATCGCTGGATAGCATTTTGAGCTTGATTAATGCCTAAATTTTTAGCCAGCTTGTAGGCGGTTTTAGGACCAATGCCGGGAATGTTAAGAAAAACAAATGTCGCCGCCGGCAAGTTGGACATTAGTTTCTCAAAATGTTTAACTTTGCCGGTTCTAAATAGCTCGTCAAGATGAGCGGCGATACTTTTACCGATACCGGCAATCTGGTCAAGCTGATTTTCATCCCAAAGATCTTTGGTTTCCGAACTGGCATGTTCAATGCTGTCAGCGGCACGTTGATAAGCAACAATTTTAAATCGGTTGTTGTTTTTTATCTCGTAGGCGGCGGCGATATTGCGCAATAATTGGGCGATTTCTTGATTAGTGAAGATTTTTTTAGCGGCCATCAATTTTTATTATAGCAAAAGTAAAATTGAGTTTTGACTAATTCTACTTTGTAAAATTGACTATCGGTTGATTTTTTGATATAAAATAAGTCGTGGGGTCGTAGCTCAGCTGGTTAGAGCGCCTGCTTGTCAAGCAGGAAATCGCGAGTTCGAGTCTCGTCGACCCCGCCTTGTTCGCCCTGCCCAATCATCAAAGGTTTATGGTAAAAGGAGGTGAAAAAGGCAGGAAAAATGGAATTAAAAAAAACTCTTAAGAAAATAAAATCTTGGGAAAAACCGATTAGTACAGTTTTAGGAATAGGTGTGGTTGTGGTCGCCGGAATTTTAATTTTTAATTTTTTTAAGTCGCAAGAGAGTTCTTTGCAAGAAGAATTGGTTGCTCCCGAATCTAAAATAGTCGGGGAAGGTCAAGCAGAAACGATGGCAAAGTTGCCAACAATACACACTGTTAGTGTTGGCGAGCATCTTTGGTCAATTGCCGAGAAATATTATGGGTCCGGTTATAATTGGGTGGATATTGCCGAAGAAAACGAGCTTTCTTATCCTGATTATATTGCCGTAGGCGAAAAATTAGTTATTCCTTCAGTTTCGGTTCGCCAGCCTCAAGAAGAAAACGGAAAGCTGGCAAGCGGCAATAAGATTGCTGACGTTAGTGAATACACGGTTGTTAAGGGAGATAGCCTGTGGGAGATTGCGATTGCTGTTTATGGCGATGGTTACCAATGGTCAAAAATTTATCAGGCAAATGACGAGAAGATTGGTAATAATCCCAGTCTTATCTTCGCCGGAACAGTGCTTTCGTTACCTTAAGGCGGCTGGCGCAATTTAGTAATCTATTTGGGACTAAATAAAAAGCCCTTATAGAAATTGGGCGGTGGTATTCAGTGGCAGAATATCTCCTTCCCCCGCCTGCAGAGCCTATGCGGGTGTAGTTGATCGGTTCAACGCTACCTTCCCAAGGTAGAAAGAGCGGTTCGACTCCGCTCACCCGCTCAGCATTGGCAAATTCCCTCCACCGCTCTTAATGCCGGAGTAACTCAGTGGTAGAGTAGCTGTTTCGTAAACAGCAAGTCGTGAGTTCAAATCTCGCCTCCGGCTCTTAACTTTAAATATGAAAGAAAAAAGAGGCTTTTTTCAAAAATCAGAGAGAGAGTGGTCATCGACGGTAAAGAAAGGCGGGGTGGGTAGATGGCGCTTTTTGTTGGTTTTATTATTGGCCGGTGGTTTGTTTTGGGGATTATTTAATTACGGGTCCCCTCTTTTACTGGGCTTAGGTAATTTGTGGAGGGGATTAAGTGGCGATGGCAGTGCTGATGACTCTATTGGTGACAACATTCCGCCGCCGCCACCCCAGATTGCGCCTCTTCCTGAAGCAACTAATAGTGCCTCTTTGGAAGTTGTTGGTAGTGCTGAGTTGGATTCAACATTAATTCTTTTTTTAAATGGTGTTGAAATAAAGAAAATTTTAATTGGGAATGAGGGTGAGTTTCGTATCGGACAGATAAAATTAAATGACGGTGAAAATAATCTTTTTGCTAAAGCAGTTGATTTGGCGGGAAATGAGAGCCAGGAGTCGGTGAGACAGATTATTTTTTTTGATAAAGAACCGCCTACTTTGAAGATAGAATCTCCTCAGGATGGCGATTCCTTTTTTGATGACCAGAAAGAAATTACTATTAAGGGAGAAACAGAAAAAGATGCCATCGTTAATATTAACGAGAGGAAAGTGGTTGTCAGTTTGGAGGGCAAGTTTGAGAGTGTTTATTCCTTAAGTGAGGGAACTAATGAGATATTGGTTATCTCCAGCGATAAGGCGGGAAACAAAGCCCAAGAAAGTCTCAAAGTTTACTATCGGCCTTAATCTCCCCTGCCCCTAAAAGTAAAAAAAGCCAGATCATCACCGGAGGGTAAAATAGGCTGTTTAAGAATAAGGAATGGATGGAAATGGCAATAAAACTGGCTAAAATTAGGTTGCTGGCGGGTTCTTTGTTTTTTTTAAGGAGCGGAGAGACAATTTTTGCTGTCGTTAACCCAAAAATTGTTATTCCTATTATGCCTGTAGTTGCCAAAATAAGAATTAGGCTGGAATCGGGACTGGAACCGCCTCGATTAATTAATGTTTGCTCAATGTCGGGGAAAATTTTATTTTGGGCATAGCGATAGGAATTAAAACCCACTCCCGAAATTGGATTTTTTAAGAAGATATTGATGCCTCTTTGGTAGCTTTGCAATCTTGCTTTAATAGTTGATGTTCGTTCCAGCCTTACCCCTTCGCCGGCAGGACGGGGGGCAAAAAAGATAGTGATGAGAAAAAAAATTAAAAAAATCCAAAATAGTCGGGATTTTTTCTGGGAAAACAATATAAAGGCGGCGGCAAAAATCAGGGCTAAATAGCTGCTTCTTGAGTAAGTTAAAATTAAAGTTAAATATATTAAAATAGTCGGAAGAATGTTGAGGATTTTTCTTGAATAATGGAGGGAATCTTCAAGAGCGACAATAAGAGAAAGGACCAAAATAAGGCCGGTAAAGCCAGGGTCAAGAAAGGTAGAAACTACTCGGTAAAGATGAGGATCCCACCCGTATGAGCTAAGAGGACGAATATCAGGATAAAAAATATATTGGAGGAGACCAAAAATGGCTAATAAAACCCCTGCCCAATAAAGGAGTCGGAAGATTTTTTGGGTTTTTTTAGCGGGTAGTTTAAGCAAAGGAAAGGCAAAATAAACACCGGCGTAGGCTATTAATCTGACCAGGTAAAAAGAGGAGACCAAAATATTTCTTGTTCCTAACCAAGAAATATTTAAAAAGAGAGGAATAGCGGCGGCAATAAAGAAGGGGAGAAAATATTTAATATTTTTTGAGGGGCTTACTTGTTTTTTTATCAATTTTGTTAGCCAGAAAATGAGGATAGCCAAGGAGATAAAATCGGTAAGATATAGGTTGACTTCCGGAAATTGCTCTAAAAAAATAGGTATTTTTTGCAGTTGACCAAAAGGAAAAGTGAAAATAAGAAGGAAGTAAAGCCATTTCATCGCCAGCCTCCCCCCTGGCGCCATAAAACCCAGAGTTTGGCACGGACCAAAAAGGAGTAAAAACTCACCAAAATAGCTAAAACAAAACCAGTGCTTCCTTCAAGAAAACCCAAACGGTAGCAATAATTTTGGAAAAACTTGGCAAGGGGATAAAGTATTATTAAAAGAGAATTAGTTTTAATTTTTTGCCGATAGAGCTTCTCTGCTCGCCGGGTGGTGCGAAGATTAATTTTTTTAAGAAATTCGGTAAGATTAGTATAAGGATAGTGATAAAGAAAATTTTTAAGGGTTGCTTTTCGTCCGGGAAAAGTCCATATTCCCTGAGTTTTTTCTTGCCATTCCCCTACTCTTCTTCCTAATCGCAACAGCTTAATTTTTCCAAACTCACCATAATTTATTTTTTTACCAAAAATATTATCCTGACGGATGATGAAAGCGCCAGTATAACCTTCTTGGTCGGCGTGTTTAATGAATTTTTTAATTTCCGAGGTTAATTTTTTAGAAATTCTCTCCTTGGCATTAATAAAAAGTACCCAGCGTGTTTGGGCTTGTTTTAGGGCGTGATTTTTTTCTTTTGAAGAGTTGCTTATTGTTAAAATTTTGTCGCACCAAGAGGCAGATTTTAGGCAGGATTTAGTTTTATCTTCCTTGTTTTTAGTGGTAACAATAGCGGTTATTTTATACTTATTGTCAATATCCATCTTGACTTCATTATACAATACCTAAAAAAGCTTACTGACTCGTTTAGCAATTCCTTTTATTGTTCCTAAAATTATGGCGGTATCGGTGGTGATTTGTAGCAGGGGAAGAAAGAAAAGGGCCGGCCATTTTTTAACATAGCGATAGTTTTTAAAAATTGGCCAGGTAAGATAGGCTGATGCACAAAGCAACCAGCCGATAAGCAGGCAGTCGTGGTTAAAAGAGACGATAAGAAGGAGAGCGCCGATAAGATATCGTCCCAAAACAGTAGCCGTTTTAACATATCTTAGACCGGCAAAAGCATCACCTTTGGCAAAGCGATAAATCATTACCCAAAAGCTTTTTAGGTTAGATCGTGGATACCAATAAACTAAAGCGTTTTTGGCAAAAGCGATTTTAGCCTTTCCTTTTTTTAAAGTGTTGGCGAAGACGAAATCTTCATTGTCTGGGAATTCTTCTGGGAAGCCGGCAAACTTTTTCCAAGTTTTTTTCAAGATTGCCATAGAGCGGGAGGCGGGGAGAAATTTTTTAGGTTTTACTCGGTGGGGAACTATTAGAGCATATGTGGCTACGCATTTTTGAAAAATGGATCTGGCTTTTGGTTTATAATAGCCGGCAACGACTTCAATTGAAGAATTTTTAAAAGGCAGGGTAATATTTTTTAACCAATTTTTATCTAATTCACAACCGGCATCGGAGATGGCGATGATTTTATTTTTGGCTTTTTTAATGGCTAAGTTTCTTCCTTGAGACCGATTGGCGCCTTTTTTAATAAAAAGGGCAATTTTAAGAGAAGGATTAAGCTTTTGGAAATGTTTGATTTTTTTTATTGTCTGATCGGTTGAACCACCATCAACAATGATAATTTCCTCCGGTTTTTTGGTTTGTTTTGCGAGCGAGGCAAGAAGCGCTTCAATGGTGTTTTCCTCATTAAGGATGGTGGTGATAAAAGAAATCTTTAAGTCCATTCTTATTTTGGCGGCAATTTAATTCTTGGTTGCAGTTTAATGTGTCGATATTTTAGGTATTATTATCTTTGATTTTAGGTATCGGCGTTTTTGTCTTTAGGCATCGTTATCTTTAGTCTTTAGGCATTGGCGTTTTTGTCTTTAGATATCGTTATCTTTAGTCTTTAGATATCGGCATCTTTGTGTTGTTTATGTGTTGTTTATGTGTTGTTTATCCCGAACAAATTATCATAGCGATCGCCATAGTAATTTGTTCGTATTAGGAGCATTGTTGCTTTAACAAAGAATGAAATTTTTTAATAGCTTCGTTACTGGGCCAAGAATTGGGCTGAAGTTCTTTAGGCAAAAAGGGATCCTTGAAAATGATGTCGATAAAACGATCTTGAAGCTTTGCGAATTTTTGATAATTTTTTTCTTGTTTATTTTGAAATTCTTCACCGTCGCTTATCCATTCCCAGTATTTCTCTTCTAATTTTTCTAAGTTCCACACTTCCCAAGCTAATGTCTGATTGCTTTTGCCAAAAACTCTTTTTGCTACCATAACGGCGGCGAAATCTTTTAGGTTGTTGTTTTCAATATATTCTTGAAGGTCTTCGGCAATGTTGTGCGGAGAGATATAAATGCTTTTTTGCAGCATCCCAAAGCCTAATTCTTTTAGTTTTTCTTGGAGAGAATGACGGGAACCCTTAAATTTTTCGGGGATATCATAGGAAATTACTCGCCAGTAGCCATCCCAATTTTTGTTTCGGAATTTCAAAAAAGGGAAGTCTCGGGCAATGACATTTTTGCCCATATTGGAAAGCCTAAGATATGGTTCTCCATCTTTAACTATCTTTTCCATATAGCCAGTGCGGATCATTCGATTGGTGTTAGCTTGAAAATTGGTAAGCTTGTAGTCTGGCGGCAAGATACCGGCCATTTTTTTCATTTTGACCGAATAAGGCTGGATAATTTCAAAGAATTCGTCACCCAGAAAAGATAAGGTAAGCAAGATTTTATCCCGGAAACGGAGGTTTTTGGCCATACGATAAAACCATTATAACAAATTATAATGAACAAATTACTATGGCGATCGCCATAGTAATTTGTTTGGAGCAAAGATTATTTTTTAGAAATTTTTTAGAAATTTTTTATAAGATTGTTGTAGATTTTTATGGTTTTTTCAATTGTTTTTTCCCAGGAGAAGATTCGAGCTTGTTTTTGCCCGCGAGTGATTAGCTCTTTTTGGAGTTTAGGGTTTTGGATTAATTTAATAACGGCTTGGGCGATTTTTTGTGGTTGGTTTTGGTTAACAAAAAGGCAGGCGCTATCCCCTATTTCCCTTAGAACGGGAATATCGCTGGCAATAACGGGAGTATTGGTGCGGAATGCTTCAATAATGGGCAGGCCGAAACCTTCAGCTTCAGAGGGGTAACAAAGGCAAAGGGCGTTTTTTAATAGTCCCCAGAGCGTTTCTTCTTTTAAGAAACCGGTGAAAATAATTTTTTGGGTTAACTTTTTTTGCTGGATTTCCTTTTTTAGAATAGGAAGTAATTCTCTATTTTGGCCCGTAATGACTAATTTTATCGGTGGTATTTTGGCTTGAACTAAGGCAAAGGCACTAATCAGGTTGGCTAAATTTTTTCGTCTATCAATGCCGCCATTGTTAATAATGTAATTTTCTTTTTTAAGATTAAATCGGAGATGAACTTTATCGTCCAATTTTTTTGGCAAAGAAGAGTTTAAATAGATAACGGTTATTTTTGAGGATGATATTTTAAAAAATTTAATAATATTTTTTTTAGTCCATTTGGTATCGGTGATAATCTTCTGGGCTTTCCAAAGAGAGGTTTTAGTACGCCAAAAGTAAAGTTTTTTGGAAAGAGGGGGAAAACGGGATTGTGAGAAGTAGTTTTTTTGGATTAGAGGAATCAAATCGTGGACAGTTAAAACTGAGGGAACAGGGCAAAAAAGAGGAATACCAACATTGCCAGTGGCGTGATAGATGTCAATTTTTTCTTGTTTTAAGGCTTGGGGTAAGTAAGCTTGCTCCCAAATGTATTTGTTGCCTTTAATTATTCTGTTTTTAATATTTTTGCCTATTATAGGATGTTTGGGTTTTTGAGAGTAAAAGACAATACATTTAAATCCCTGGTGAGCAACACCCTCAACTAAGTTTTTGATATATTTCCCTACTCCGGATAATTGATTTTGAGCAAACCGTCCGTCAAATCCAATAATCATCTTTTATAATTAAAAAAATTTTTGATTTTTTAATTGCCATTCTGGTTTTTTTAACTTATTGTCCTAAGCTTGTCTGCCCCGTACCGTTTCTGGTACTGGGGATTCAGGATCTTCTTCAGATGATTCTGATTTTCATCAGAATGACGGCCAAGTATGTATACCGTCATCCTGAACTTGATTCAGGATCGTCTGAATTGATAGAGTTTTTTATTTCTTTTGGGCAACAACAATAATTTGTGAATGGCCGAAGAGCTTTAGGGAAATATTGTCCAGAAAAGTAATGATGTCACCAATTAATTGGAATTTGTTGGCAAGGCGTAAAGGAAAACGCCCTAAAATAGTAAAGAAAAGGGCGTTTCTTAGTATTCCTTCTGTTTTTTGAGTTTCAACTATTTTGAAGCCTATATCTTCGAGAATCCTTGTCAAATATTTTATAGTGTATCTGCGTAGATGTCCAACTTTCTTGTCGTATTTTTTAATAATCCCCGCTTTGAATAATGGTGCGTTTTTGGACGGTGTAGATATAAATAGAATTCCGCTATTACTTAACCAGTTAAAGAATTTATTCAAGATTAAATAGTCGTTATTAACGTGTTCTATCACTTCTGTGCAAATAATAAGATTAAATTTTTGACTAAATTTACATTTCTCTATTTTAGCGTTGATAAATTGAGTGTTTAAATCCAATTTAAGTTGTTTTGCTTTTTCTTTACAAATAGCAATTGATCGTTTGGATTCATCAATTCCTGTAACATCATTATTATGGTTAGCTACAAATAGGCTTATGTTTCCTTCCCCACATCCAGCGTCTAATGTCTTCTTTTTTTTTAGATATTTTATAAGTATTTCTAATATTACCCCGTAAGTGAAGTTCTTAGGATTTATTATTTTTTTAAAAAATAATGTTTGGGTTTTTTTATTGTTTTTCATTGATTTTCATCTTATCACTGTAGGTTGTTATTGACAATCTTAATGCTTTAATTTATTTTAAAAGGAATATGAAGAAATTTATTTTCTTTTTTATTTTATTATTTTCTTTCTCTTTACTAGTGCCGAGATTAGTGTTTGCTAGTAACGTCCTTTTAGCAGACGACTTTGAAGATGGAATGTATGATGGATGGAGTGTAAAAAGCGGAACATGGAATATTGAAAATATTTCGGGAAGTAAGAGACTAGGTTCAACTGTTAATAGTAATCAGACAGTCGTAGAAATTACAGCAGGAGATATATCGTGGGAAGACTATGTTTTTGAAATGGATATGATAGCTCTTCAGGGTGCTGATAAGAATATAATTTTTAGAGTAAAAGATAATAACAATAAATATGGCATTCACATGAGGTCTAACGATGGTGGTGTTTCTGAATTGGTTTGTATAGAGCGTTGGAGTAGCAAGGGTGGTGATGTCCTAAGTTTTTGGGATAAATGCCGAGATTGGAATTTTATAAATAACAAGCTTTACCACTTAAAAGTTACCGCTTTAAATAATAATATTAAGTTTTATGTGGATGATGTATTAGCTATTGATTTTACTGATGAAATAGCGCCTATTTATAACGGAAAAATTGGTCTGAGAGTTGGCACTGGCGCTGTTGCTCCTACAGAAATCTATTTTGACAATGTTAAAGTAACTAAAATTAGAGACCCCATTGTGGTTATCCCTGGCCATGGGGCGTCGATAAATTTTCAGGAAATGTTTTTGGGTCAAGATGATCCTAATGGCTGGCAGATGGTTCCCGGAGCCCATG
>PEZH01000010.1 GCA_002774085.1 Candidatus Shapirobacteria bacterium CG09_land_8_20_14_0_10_38_17
CCTCGCCGGCTAGGCGGGCCAACCACAGGTTGGAGATAGAGCGATATCAATAAACGCGCGCAGCGCGACACAAAGCGGAACATAAAACCCCGACCGGTAGGGTCGTAATTTTTTTATAAGGAGGTGAAAAAAAGAATGGTGAGTAAACAGAACAAAATAAAAAAGGCTGGATTTTTAGCTTTGGCCGCTACTATTGGGGCGGCTGTTGGCGGAGCCTTGGGAGTGCTTTTTGCGCCTCAATCGGGCAAGGAAACAAGAGAGGATATTAAAAAAGCTCTCAATGACACTAAAAAGGAGATTAAAGAAAAAGCCAACAAAATTCAGGATTTGACTTCAGATCAATACCAGAAGATTGTTGACGAAGTAGTTGATCAATACGAAGCTATCAAAAGCTTGGGGAGTAAAAAAATAGCGAAAATTAAAAAAGGATTATACGCTAATTATCAAAAGACCCAAAAGACTTCTTAATCTTGATTTTTAGCAATATTTGTGTTAGACTGCCAATATAATTGGAGGTTTCTATCTAAATTCTAAATAAAAGAAAGTCAGAATTTAGAAATTAGTCCGCCTGTGGCGGACCCACCGAAGAGATGGGAATTGAGGATTTTATTCCAAGAAAGCGAAAACTCCAACCACAGGTTGGAGATGAAGCGATATCAATGAACGCGCGAAACGCGACACAAAGCGGAACACAAAACCCCAACCTTCAGGTCGTGGGTTTTTTATAATAATTTATTTTTATTCTTAATTATGCCTATTTTACTTAAACCAGGGCTAGGTCGTTCTTCTCGTAACGCTCAGGAGTTGCCGATAATTCCTCTTCGTGATACGGTAGTTTTTCCTCAAAATGAGACCACCCTTACTTTTGGTCGGTCTCAATCAGTAGAGGCAATATTAAAAGCTTTTTCTTCCCACAAGAAGGTTTTTTTAGTTTGTCAAAAAGATTCGCGGCAAAATCAACCGGGCAAAGAGGATATTTATTTGATAGGGACGATTTGTCAATTAGAAAACATTCTCAGAGTAGATGATGCTGTCTATGCGATTATTCGCGGTCTTTCTCGAGCACGAATAAAAAGAATTATTACTACAAAGCCATTTTTCGAAGGGGAATTGGAAATTTTAATAGAAGATGAAGGTAAAGATGATAAGGTGGCTGTTTTTACTAATCTTTTAATGGAGCAACTCAAAAAAGCTTTATCGTTAGGGAAAATAGTGGAACCTCAATTTATCAATCAGTTGAATTTTAATGATCCGGTGAGATTTGTTAACCGAATATCGGCTGTTTTGGATATTGATACTTCTAAGAAGCAAGAATTATTGGAGACTGATAATTTGAGAGTAAAGTTGGAGAAGGTGGCTAAATATTTAGCTCAAGAGATTAAGGTTTTGGAGTTAGACCGGAAGATTAGTTCTCAAGCGCAGGATCGTTTTGATAAATCAATGAGAGAGGCGGTTTTACGCCAGCGGCGAGAGACGATTGATAGAGAGTTGGGTAAAATGGGGGTGAGGGAGGTTGATCCGGAGATTAAAGAGTTAGAAAATAAAATTAGGACAGGAAAGATGCCATTGAAGGTGAGAAGGAAAGCCGATGGTGAACTAAAGAGGCTAGTGGAGATGTCACCGATGAATCCCGAGAGCGGTTATCTTCGTGCTTATTTGGATTGGTTAGTTAGCGTTCCCTGGGAAAAGAGAAGTCCTAATAATATTAGCTTAAAAGAAGCGGTTGAAATTTTGGATGAAGATCATTATGGTTTAGAGAAGATAAAGGAGCGGATTTTGGAACATTTGGCGGTGATGCAATTGCGGAGTAAGAGTAAAAAAGTTGGTAAGAAAGGAAAACAAGCGGTTTCACCGACAATCTTGTGTTTTATTGGCCCTCCTGGAGTAGGAAAAACTTCGGTGGGCAAATCAATTGCTCGAGCGTTGGGGCGGAAATTTGTTCGTGTTTCTTTGGGTGGAGTGAGAGATGAGGCGGAAATCCGCGGCCATCGACGGACTTATGTGGGGGCCTTGCCGGGACGGATTATTCAAGGAATGAAAGAAGCGGGGACAAAAAACCCGATTTTTATGTTAGATGAAATTGATAAGATAGGTAATGATTTTCGCGGTGATCCTTCGGCAGCGCTTTTAGAAGCTTTGGACCCGGAGCAAAATAAGGAATTTTCCGACCACTACCTTGAAGTGCCCTATGACTTATCAGAGGTCTTTTTTATCACCACTGGTAATATTTTAGATACCATTCCTCCTGCTTTACAAGATCGTTTAGAAATTATCCGTTTCCCCGGTTATACCGATGAAGAGAAATATCATATTGCCAAAGGTTTTCTTTGGCCTAAACAGACTGTCGCTCATGCTCTTGACGACAAACATCTTTTATTAACCTTAAATGCTTATTATGAAATTATTCGTCGTTACACTCGAGAAGCAGGGGTGAGACAATTAGAGAGAGAGTTAGCAAAAATCTGCCGTAAGTTAGCAAGGCAAATTGCTGAAGGTAAAAAAGTAGGAAATAAAATTAACATTGCCGAAGTTCACTCTTTGTTGGGGACAGTTCAGTTTTCTTCTTTATCGGCGGAGAGGAAAGATGATGTGGGACGAACGACTGGTTTGGCTTGGACTCAAGCGGGGGGAGAAATTTTGTTTATTGAGGTGGCTCTAATGCCCGGTAAAGGACAGACTCTTTTGACTGGGCACTTAGGGAATATAATGAAGGAATCTTGCCAGGCGGCGATTTCTTATGTGCGCTCTCATTGGAAAAAGTTTGGTTTAAAGAAGGATTTTGCTAAAAATTTGGATATTCATATTCACGTTCCCGAAGGGGCTGTTCCTAAAGATGGTCCTTCGGCGGGAGTGGCAATTGCCACGGCGGTGGTTTCTGCTCTTACTAAGAAGAAAGTTAAGTCCAACATTGGGATGACCGGAGAGATCACTTTAAGGGGCAAAGTTTTGGAGGTTGGCGGGGTGAAAGAAAAGGTTTTGGCGGCCCACCGGGCGGGATTAAAAACAATAATTTTGCCCAAAAACAATAAAAAAGATTTGGAAGATATTCCTAAAAAAATTCGTGGGAGCTTAAGGTTTATTTTTGTTGATGAATTAAACCAAGCCTTAAAAACAGTCTTGAGAGAAAATTAATTTTACTGATAGGAGTGGCATTGATAGGAAGGACTCCTTCGGGTAATTGATAACCATTAATTTTTACTGAACCGCTCACTGTATAAACTCTTTCTGGATCTGCTTGAGGAAAATCAGAATTATTTTGTGTTGTCGGGGGATGTTTATTCTCTCCCTCGAATTGCTTCGCATATTGCCTAAAAGGACCACTACTTTGTAATTCAACCGCTTTTCTTCTTGTTGCCGTTCTTTCTGGAAAGATTGGTCTCCCTTGCTCGTGTTCTGGTGTTCTAACCATGTGACCCCACCGGGATTTGAACCCAGATTATCAGAATGAGAATCTGATGTCCTAACCATTAGACGATGGGGCCAAAAGAATAATTAAAAGTCAAAAGTCTAAAGTTAAAAATAAGGAAGCGGGGGTTAAAGCCTCTTGCTTTGTTTTCCGACAACTTTTAACTTTTGACTTTTAACTGTTTTGTTTTAGTGTATTCTAATTTTTAACTTTTAACTTTTGACTTTTAACTGTTTTGTGCTTATTATATGCCTTTTTTCTTTGCTTGACAAGAGAAGGGCAAAGTAATATAATCTCTTCATCTTTTTGAAAAAGCTTGATATACTTCTTAAACTTTTTCGGAAATATCAGCCAAAATTAAACTTCAGAATTTATTTTTTAGCAGTTGCTAATGATAATGAATGCCAAAAATTTTGATAACCAGGTTAGATTGATTACCAAAGAGGGGTTTGAGAATCTGCGAAAAAAGTTGTTAAAACTTGAAGATAAGCGACCCTATTTGGTGGATCGATTGGAGCATGCCCGCAGTATGGGTGATTTGGCGGAAAACAGCGAATATCACAGCGCTAAAGAGGACTTAGAGTTTTTGGATAGGCAAATTGATGAATCAAGAGAAGCAATTACTCATTTACGGGTAGCACAAAATAGGAACGATCATTCTCGGGTTTTGTTAGGTTGTCGAGTAAAAGTGGTGGCTGACGATGGCAAACAGATTGTTTTTATGATTGTGGGGGATTATGAAAGCGATCCTCTTAAGGGAAAGATTTCTTATTCTTCGCCATTGGGAAAAGCTTTATTTGAAAAGCGGGTAGGCGATAAAGCGATGGTGAAAACTCCCAATGGGATTGTCCATTACAAGATTTTGGCTATAAATTAGTTTTTCTTTGTGATAAACTATTAACTAAATGGTTAGTCGTTTACAAAAAATTCGCCAAGAGAGAGTTGAAAAGTTTAAAAAGCTTCGTCAATTGGGTGTTGACCCATACCCTCCTCGAGCTAAAAGACGGGAAGTAATCGGGAAAGCACGCGCTAAATTAGGTAAGGTTGTTTCGGTGGCGGGAAGAATTATAGCTTGGCGGGCTCATGGCGGCGCTGTTTTTGCTGACTTAATGGATTCTTCTGGAAAAATTCAGCTCTTTTTTAGCCGCAGTGATGTTGGCGAGAAAAATTACGAAATTTTGACACTTTTGGATATCGGTGATTTCTTGTGTGCTCAAGGAGAAGTTTTTAAGACAAAGCAGGGGGAAATTACTGTCAGGGTAGTTTCTTTTCAGGTTTTAGCTAAATCTTTGCGTTCTCTGCCAAACAGGTGGAGGGGCTTGAGAGATATTGAAATTCGTTCCCGAAAAAGGTATTTAGATCTTTTAGTAAACCCGAAATCGCAGCAGGTTTTTATCCATCGCAGTCAAATTATTCGCTCGTTGCGGAAAATTTTGGATGAAGAGGGATTTTTGGAGGTGGAAACGCCTACTCTTCAACCTCTTTATGGCGGCGCTTCGGCGCGGCCTTTTATCACTCGTCATCACGCTTTAGATGCTAATTTATATCTTAAAATTTCCGATGAACTTTATTTAAAGAGGTTGATTATTGGTGGTTTGGATAAGGTTTACGAAATTGACCATAATTTTAGGAATGAGGGGATAGATAAATCTCATAATCCGGAGTTTACGATGATGGAATGTTATTGGGCAATGGCTGATTATAAAGATATGATGGGATTAACGGAAAAGATTTTTTCACAGATAGCCGTTGAGGTTTTGGGGACGACTAAGATTAATTATGGTGGTCACCAAATTGACTTAAAACCGCCTTGGCCAAGAATAACAATGTTTGCGGCGATTAAGAAATATTTAGGTTGGGAGCCGAAGAAGATAAGCGATGGGGATTTGAAGAAGAAGTTAGCAGAGAGAAATCTTACCCTGTCAGGGGGTTTTAATCGGGGCTTGGCGGTGGCGGCTCTTTTTGAAGAGGTGGAGCCGAACTTAATCCAACCTGTTTTTATTACTGATTTTCCTAAAGAAACAACTATGCTTTGTAAGCCGCGAGAGGATAATCCTGAATTAATTGAGCGTTTTGAGCCTTATATTGCCGGTTTTGAGGTGGGCAATGCCTATTCTGAGTTAAATAATCCCTTTTTACAGCGGCAGTTTTTTGAAGAACAGGTTAAAGCGGCGGCGGTTGGTGACGAAGAGGCACCTCCTTTGGATGAAGATTTTTTGGAGGCGATGGAATATGGAATGCCGCCGACGGGAGGTTTGGGAATTGGTATTGATCGGATGGTAATGCTTTTAACCGGTGAAGAAAATATTCGCGATGTGATTTTATTTCCAACATTGAGACCGGAAAAGAAATAGGGTCGATGTTATATTGTTACATTGTTAAATTATTGGGGCTGTCATTCTGACAAAAGTCAGAATCAATAATTAATTTTCAATTTCCAATTTACAATTTTTATTGAATTTTTAATTGATTAATTTTCAATTTTTTAATGATTAACGTCCAGATCCTGAAATGAATTCAGGATGACCGTGCTCCGTCATTCTAAATTCATTTCAGAATCATCTTAAAGAGGCCCTGAATTTATTTCAGACAGCCAGCAATTTAGCAGTATAATAAATTTGAAATTTGCAATTTAAAATTTAAAATTGATTTATGGATAGAGATAAGATCTTAACTATTATTAACCAGTATATTGATAATAAAAATATTGTTAAACATATGTTGGCAATGGAGGCTTTTATGCGCGCTTTGGCGAAAAAGTTAGGGGGAGATGAAAATGAATGGGGCATTACCGGTTTGGTTCATGATTTAGATTATATTGATAGCACACCAGCAAATAAGCATGGTTTATTGGTGGGTGAGATGTTAGAAAAAGAAGGAGTTATTTTATCTCCAGAGATTTTGTCTGCCGTGGCGGCTCATAATTGGCACAATAATGGTGTTGAACCAAAATCGTTAATGGATTGGGCATTATTTTGCGGCGATTCGTTAACTGGTTTAATTGTTGCCTGTACTTTGGTTTTGCCTTCTAAAAAATTGGCTGACTTAACAGTAAAATCAATTTTGAAAAAGTTTCCTCAAAAGAGATTTGCCGCTGGCACTAGGCGAGAAGATATTAAAATGGGCGAGGAAAAGTTAGATATTCCCTTAGAGGAATTTGTTGATATTTGTCTTAAGGCAATGCAGGGAATAAACAAAGAGCTGGGGCTGTAAAGGATTAAAGTAATAAAAGAATAAATGGATAATCACGAAATGGTAAAAAACTATAAAGAACTAAAATTTTGGCAAACAGCTTTTGAAACAACGATTTTGGTTATAGATCTTACAAGAAAATTGCCAAAAGAAAAAGTTTTTTGGATAATAGGTGATCAAATTATTCGAGCCGCTTCGTCTGTTGGTGCTAATATCGCTGAAGGGTTTGGTCGTTATAGAGGAAAAGAATATGAGCGTTTTTTACAAATTTCTCTTGGATCAGCAAATGAGGTAGAATATTGGTTGTTAGTTATTAAAAGAATTTTACCAAAATTAAATGAAGAAATTTTCAGGACAATAGAAATTAATAAACAAACGATCAAAATGTTGGCTAGTTTATTAAAAACTTTAAGAGCGAAGAGATAAACTTTAATAAGACTGACTGATCACTTATTCTTTTAGTCCTTTATTCTTATGCTTTCGATTGACTTTATCCGCCAAAACCAGCCGTTAGTTAAAAAAGTGGCTCGTGATAAACAGCTTGACCCAAGAGTGGTAGATCAACTTTTGGCAGTAGATATTAAAAGGCGAGAATTAATTCAGAAAATAGAAAAATTGCGGGAAGAAAGAAACCAGGTAGCGCGGCAGAGGGATATTAAACGAGGCAGAGAGATAAAGGCGGCGTTAGTAAAATTCGAACCTCAACTTAAAAAGGTTGAGAGAGAATATAAAAGCTTAATGCTTTTAATTCCCAATATTCCTTCAGAGGATTCGCCCTTAGAGAATAAAGAAATTTATCGCTGGGGTAAAAAGCCGAAATTTAACTTTCCGCCGCGTTCTCACCTTGAGCTTGGGGAAGAATTAGGTTTAATTGATTTAAAAACAGGAGTTAAAACAGCCGGTTTTCGTGGTTATTATCTTAAGAATGAGGCGGCCTTACTTCATTTTGCCCTTTTATTTTATTCTTGGCAAAAGATTATTAGTAAGGGCTTTATGCCCATGTTGCCGCCGACAATTTTGCGGGAATTTGCTCTTTTGGGAAGTGGTCACTTTCCTTTTGGTCGGGAGGATGTTTACCAAATTGCCAATCCCGGTAAACTCTCAAGTGGTGAGGAAATTAGCGAACCATTGTTTTTAGCGGGCACGGCCGAGCCCTCGCTTTTAGCTTATTTTGCCAATCAGACTTTAAAAGAAGAGGATTTACCGGTTAAAGTTTGCGGTTGGACGCAATGTTATCGCTCCGAAGTGGGCAGTTATGGCCGGGATACTCAAGGTGTTTACCGGATTCATGAGTTTATGAAGGTAGAGCAAGTGGTTTTATGTCTAGCTGATGAGGTAATTGCTGACCAGTGGCTGGAGAAAATGCGGATTTATTCGGAAGAAATTTTGCGTGATTTAAAACTTCCATATCGGGTAATTCAGGTGGGAAAGAAAGAGATGGGGGTGGGGAAGCGGAAAATGTATGATTTGGAAACCTGGATGCCATCAAGAGAGGGCTATGGGGAAACCCATTCTGATTCTAATTTGACCGATTGGCAGGCGCGGCGGCTAAATATAAAATATAAAACTAAGAAAGGGGAAACAAAATATGTTTACGCCTTGAATAATACGGTGATTGCTTCGCCGCGGATTTTAATTGCCATTTTGGAAAATTATCAGCAAAAAGACGGCTCCATTTTAATTCCCAAGGTTTTGCAAAAGCTAGTAGGGAAAAAGGAAATTGGCTAAAATTATCGTTTTGATTAATATTATAGGGTGGGGATATAAGATTAAGTGATCGTTTAATTTTATGTCCTAAATTTTATTTCAAGAAATAGGTAATAATTGAGGAGAATATTTTATGGTGGGAAGAAAACGAACCACTAATGATACCAATAAAACTAAGGAGTTGGTTTCTTTTTTCTTTGAAATAGGAACGTTAAGGAAGATTGCTCGTTCCCACCGTCAAACTTTATTAACCGATGATTTTTCTGATAATATTGCTTCTCATTCCTTTCGGACGGCGTTTATTGGTTGGTTTTTAGCAGAAATAGAAAATGCCGATTCTTATAAGGTAGTAATGATGTGTTTACTGCATGATCTTGAAGAAACTCGTGCTGGTGACCAAAACTGGGTTCATAAAAGGTTTGTTAAGGTATTTGAGGAGGAAATTAGAAAAGGGCAGTTAACGCCTTTGCCAAAAGCAAACGAACTTTTATCGTTAAGCAGTGAATATCAGGGAAGAGAAACCCTGGAAGCTAAATTAGCTAAAGACGCTGATTTATTAGATCAAATCTTGCTGTTAAAGGAATACTCCCATCAAGGGAATAAGGAAGCGGATGATTGGCTTAAGGGAGGGCAGCAAGAAAAACTGATGTTTAGCAAAACTGCCAAGAAATTAGCTCATGAAGCTTATCAACAAACTCCTAGCGATTGGTGGCAAAATCTCTGGATTAATAAAAGAAGATAAGATTTTAATTGTTTTTGTATCGGCCAAAGAGTTTTTCATTTTGATAGCTGGTAATTTGAATGGGAATAATCTTTTTGGGTAGCTTTCTTTGGTTTTCCTGCCTGCAACGCTTTGGTCCGCCAGGTGGCGGAGATTGCGGGCAGGTAATTTTTACTTCCCAGAAGTTTTCGGTTAGGCCGCGCCAGTAATTTTTCTTCTTGCCGATAATAAGACAATTTAATTTTTTTCCTACCAGCTTTTCGGCTTCTTCACGGCGAATTTTTTTAACCAATTCACTGACTTTCTTGCTTCTTTCTTTTTTAATTTTTTCTGAAATTTCCTGCCATTGATTGTTTTTAGTCATTTTGTAAGCGATTGTCCCGGGTCGGGGTGAGTAGCGAAAAATATGGGCAAAGGCAATTTTTACCTCTTCAATATAATGAAGTGTTTCTTGAAAATCATTTTCGGTTTCGTCTGGAAAGCCAACGATGATATCGGCGCGGAGATTAAATTGGGGAATTTCCTGTTTAATATATTGTAGTAGGTCTTTTAATTTATTAAGATCCGTCTTGGGTCTATTCATTTTGATTAATATTTTTTTTGATCCTGATTGAAGGGCAATATGAAAATAGAAAGATAGTCTTTTTGAGCCGCTTCGCCAATCGTTAGTATAGAGATTAATTAATTTTTTATTAATGAGGTTTGGAGTTAGAGAACTTAAAGAAAGGCGGGAAATATTGGTTTTTTGGAGGATATTTTTTAGCAATTCTACCAAATCGGTTTTCGGTTTTAAATCCTGACCAAATAGCGATAAATTGATGCCGCAGAGATTTATTTCTAAAATGCCCTCTTTTTCTAATTTTTTAATTTCTCTGATAATTTGCGTCACTGGTTTGCTTTTTAATTGGTTGCGAAGATAGGGAACAATGCAAAAAGTGCAAAATTGATTACAACCGTCTTGGATTTTTACCCATCTTCGAATTGACATATCCATCTGTTTGATAGGTGGAGAAAACTTATCCCGCCCTGGCGGGCTGGTTTGAGGTGCGAATGATGGGTAGCCCTTCGCCGCTTTAGTAAAGGAGGGTTTCTGGGCTAAAATTTCGGGAATTTTCTCTTTATCTTGGTTGCCAATAAAAAGATCAGCCTCTGGCAATTTTATTCCTAATTTTTTTTGGGCTTCAACCGCGCATCCGGTAGCCAATAAAAAACTTTGAGGGAAAATTCTCTTTAAATGACGAATTTCTTTTCGAGTTTCTCGTTCTGCTTTTTTGGTGACAACACAAGTATTTAAAATAATAATATCGGGGTATTTGTTTATAAAAGGGAAATTTTGAGAAGCAAAAGGAAGAAATCCTGCTTTAATGAGGTCTTTTTTTATTTGATTGATTTCTTCTTGATTAACCCTACAACCTAATGAACGACACAAAATGGTGAGAGGATAATTATTTTTTAGAGAAAAGCCATTCATTTTTAGAAATTTAGCTTATTGTTTTGGGAATAAATTTGGAACGGCGATAGGCCGTATGTAACAGCCTATCTTTCCTTTTCTGCCTCTTATTATATCAGCCTTGCTTTTTTAGAGATGATGCTAACACTATCCGTAGCCGTCATTCTGATGAAAATCAGAATCATCTTAAGAAGATCCTGAATCAAGTTCAGGATGACGGTTCCCTTGGTGTCATCCTGACGAAAGTCAGAATCATCTTAAGAAGATCCTGAATCAAGTTCAGGATGACGCTATCCATTTATGAATGACACTATACACCCTTTTTGTTTCTTTAGATTTTCGGGTTATAATTAAGGTATGTTTTCACTTAAAAATATTTTTGATACCAATTCTAAAGAGATTAAAAGGTTATCTAAAATAGTAGAAGAAATTAATAAAAGGGAAGGGAGAATTAAAAAATTAACCGATAAGCAGCTTGCTGATAGAACAAAAGAACTTAAAAAGAGGTTAAAAAAAGAAAATCTAAACACTATTTTGCCTGAGGCATTTGCGGTAGTGCGTGAGGTGGCTCAGAGAACCATTGTTGGCCAGCGTCATTTTGATGTTCAGTTAATGGCCGCCATTGCTTTATTTGAGGGGAAGGTGGTGGAGCAAAAAACCGGTGAAGGAAAAACTCTGGCGGCGACTCCGGCGCTTTATTTGCGGGCCCTAACAGGGAAAGGGGCTCATTTGGTGACAGTTAACGACTATTTGGCACGGCGTGATGCCGGTTGGATGGGATCAATTTTTGATTTTTTAGGACTAAAAATAGGTTGTATTATTCACGATCAGGCCTTTTTGTTTGATTCTCAATTTACCACTAAAACTGACGACGAACGATTAGCTCATTTACGGCCAGTAGAAAGAAAAGAAGCTTACTTAGCCGATATTACCTATGGCACTAATAATGAATTTGGTTTTGACTATCTTCGTGATAATATGGCTTTAAATTGGGATGATAAAGTGCAGAGAGGGCATTATTTTGCCATTGTTGATGAGGTTGATTTTGCCTTGATTGATGAAGCGCGAACTCCTTTAATTATTTCTTCTCCTGAGGCTGAAGCGACTAATAAATATTTTCAGTTTGCTTCATTGGTTAAATCTCTTTTTCCGCAAACCGACTACACCATAGATGAGGAATCGCAAGTTGTTTCTTTAACCAATCACGGGATTACCAAGGTGGAAAAGATGTTAGCAATTGATAATCTTTATGAGAAAGATTTTGAAACAGTTCACCATATTGAAAATGCTCTTAAGGCAAAAGAATTATTCAGACGAGATCGGGATTATGTAATTAAGGATGGTGAAATAGTGATTGTTGATGAATTTACCGGTCGTTTAATGTTTGGCCGCCGTTGGTCGGCGGGGTTACATCAGGCAGTTGAAGCCAAAGAAGGAGTGGTGATTAAGCAAGAATCAAAAACTCTGGCAACGATTTCTTTCCAAAATTATTTTCGTCTTTACCAAGTTTTATCGGGGATGACGGGGACGGCATTTACCTCTAAAGAAGAATTTAAGAAAATTTATAATTTAGAGACAGTGGTAGTTCCCACTAATAAGCCGATGATTCGTCAAGATAAGACTGATGCCATTTTTAAAAATCAGCGGGCAAAATATGCGGCGATAGCCAGTGATGTAGAGAAATGTTATCAAGCGGGACAACCGGTTTTAGTGGGGACCACTTCGATTGAGAAAAATGAAATTGTTTCTCACCTATTAAAGCATAAAAAAATTCCCCATCAGATTTTGAACGCCAAAAATCACGAGAAAGAAGCTTTGATAATTGCTCAAGCCGGAGGGAAAGGGGTAATAACGGTGGCTACTAATATGGCGGGACGGGGAGTGGATATTGTTTTGGGCGGAGAACCGCCAAAAAAAATCCAAAATCCAGTCCGCCAGCTGGCGGACAAAACCCAAAACTATAAAGAAGAATATGAAAAATGGCAAGAAGAACATAACGAGATAGTTAGGTTAGGGGGATTACATGTTATCGGGACGGAAAGACATGAGGCGCGGCGAATTGATAATCAATTGAGGGGACGATCCGGGAGACAGGGTGATCCCGGCTCATCTCGATTTTATGTTGCTTTAGACGATGATATGATGCGGGTATTTGGTGGAGAACGGATAGCTGGTCTTATGACCCAATTTGATTTTCCCGAAGAAATTCCCGTGGAAAATAAATTGATTGGTCGGGCGATTGAGCAAATTCAAGCTAAAGTAGAAGGGGTTAATTTTGATTCTCGCCGCTATTTAGTGGAATATGATGACGTGATGAGTAAGCAACGGGAGATTATCTATAGAATTCGCGATAAAATCTTGTTACAGGCAAAAAATAAGGATTTTGAAGGTCTAAAAAAGACTATTGGGGATAAAGTTAATAAAGAAATAGATGGTCTGATCGGTGGAGGGGAACTGCGATTAGACGATAAAGCAATTGTTAATGAATTTTCCGAAATAGTTCCCCTTGATAAGGACACTCAGCAAAACTTGACCGATAAGATTAATGGTTGTTCATTTGATAAGGTCAAGGAGTTGTTGTCAGATTTAGCTAAAGATGCTTATGGTGATTTAGAGAAAAATATAGGGATAGAAACATTGTTGGCAATAAATAAATTAGTGTTTCTGATGACCATTGATAATTTATGGACAAGCCACTTGGATGATATGGAAAATTTACGAGAAGGAATAGGGTTGCGAGCCTATGGACAGCAAGATCCGTTGTCTGCTTATAAAAATGAATCTTTTGTTGTTTTTGAACGATTGATGGATCAAATTGATTATGAGGTGGTGCGGCGAGTCTTTCGGGCGCGATTGATGCCGCCAGCGCCGGTATTTATGCCTCAAAATATAACGACTAATGTTGATTCTGCCGACGGTATGGGTTTAGCTAATCCTAAGAGAACCGTGGGTTTAATGGTAAAACCTGTTGTTCCCAATCAACCTCATCCTGGTCGCAACGATCCCTGCCCCTGCGGGAGCGGGAAAAAATATAAAAAATGTTGTTACCCCAAATATGGGTAAGAAATAGTTAAAAGTCCAAATTTATCCGTCTTATCCGCCCTATCTGTCTTATTTATCTTATCTGTCCCATTCGTCCCATTTGTCCTATCTGCCCTATCCGTCCCATTTGTCCCAGTGGGTTTTATGTTCTGAGGTCACACCGCAGGCGACTGGATTGGGATGACAACTAAGATACTGTGGTAAAATAACTTCGTTACTTCTAAGGGTGCACCTTATTTCAAGAAAACCAGGAACCAAGGCTTTTAGGTTTGGGATGAAGGCGGTCTAAAAAGAACGAACGAAGTGAATATCAAGCGAAACAGGGCTATTAGCCCTCGGAGCCTTATTATTTACTTTAAAAAGGGAGGGTTTTTTATGCTTAAGAAAATTAAAATACTAAAGATTTTTTACCGATTTTTGTGGCGTTATAAAAAGAATTTTATTTTCTTTGGGTTTATTTTGCTTATTTGGTCGGTGGCGGTTAGCCTTAATCCTTATTTTTATAAGCTTTTTATTGATGCTATTTTTCAAAAAGGCTTTTCCGATTTGATAAAGATTTTAATTATCTTTGTCGGCTTTAGAATTTTGGTTAATCTTTTAGATGTTTTGGTCTATTATTGGGGAGATAAAATTTTAATTCCCGCTTCAAAAGATGCCCGTATTGCTATTTTTCGTCATATTCAAGATTTGGACTTTGCTTACCATACGGAAAAAAGCACCGGTTCTTTGATTAGTATTTTTAAACGAGGAGACGGATCTTTTTTTGATTTATTCCATGCTTTAAATATCAATATTGTTCGTATTTTAGTAGGGTTTTTGGTAATGTTTTTCTTTTTTACTGATTTGGGTAAATGGATTGCCCTGCCAATGTTTTTTATTTTGATTTTCAATAGTTTTTTAGTGGGAAAGCTGGTGATTATTAATATTAGAAAAAGGAGAGAATTTAATAAAGCCGAAGATGGGATTTCAGCGATAATCGCCGATAATTTAATTAATTTTGATACGGTTAAGTATTTTGCTAAAGAAAAATGGGAGCAAAAAAGATTGATAGAAAATTTTTCCGATTGGGCAAAAAAGCTTTGGCAATTTACTAACTCTTTTCGATTTATGGATCTTTCGGTAGGAATGGTTGCTAACTTGGGGGTATTTTTTCTTTTATTTTATTCTTTGAAAAAATATTCTCTTGGGGAAATAACCAGTGGGGATTTAGTTTTAATTCTGGGGTTTGTCACCGAATTTTTTAATCGATTTTTTGATTTGTTTTTTAGCTTGAGGACAATAGTTAAATGTTATGTTGATATTAGTCGCTATTTTAATATTTTAGATGAGAAAATTTTGGTTAAAGATAGTAAAAATCCGCTTAAAATAGATAAAATTAGCGGAGAAATTAAGTTTTGTGATGTTGACTTTTCTTATCCTCAAGGTAGGGAGGGAGCTCTTCGGGACTTTAATCTTGAAATTAAGTCGGGGGAAACGGTTGCTTTGGTAGGAAGTTCGGGAGCGGGAAAAACAACGGTTGTTAAGCTTTTGATGCGTTTTTATGACGTTGATAAGGGGAGGATTATAATTGATGATGGTGATATCCGTCGTTTTAACAAGAGTGATTTGCGTTCTTTCATTGGTATTGTTCCCCAGGAAACGATTTTGTTTAATGAGACAATTGCTTATAATATTGGCTACGGGTTGCCGGAAATTAAAATTGAGGCGATAAAGCGAGCCGCTAAGATAGCCAATTTATCAGATTTTATTGAAAGCTTACCCCAAAAATATGAAACTTTGGTGGGTGAGCGGGGGATAAAATTGTCGGGAGGGCAAAGGCAGCGGCTGTCTATTGCCAGAGTGGTTTTGTCTAAGCCCGAGATTATTATTTTTGACGAAGCCACTTCTCAACTTGATTCAGAGTCTGAAAATTTAGTTCAGGAAGCATTTTGGAAAATGAAAAAAAACAAGACGACGATTATTATCGCCCATAGACTGTCAACAATCAAGAAAGCTGATAGGATTGTAGTTATTGATAACGGTAAGATAGTGGAGAAGGGAACTCATAAGCAATTGTTATCTAAAAAAGATAGTCTTTATCACCATTTTTGGAAACTACAAACAGAATTGGTGTAGTAATGTTGCTATATCGTGACGTTATTGTTTTGGGTATAATATATTTAATGATGATAATGAAGCGTTTGTTGAGGGTCGCCCTTTTGGTAATTCTTTTAGCGGGAGTGGTTTATGGAGTTAAAAATTATCATCAAATTGATCAGAAAGATAGAATTTTGGGTGAGTGGTTAGAATCTCCGGAGGAGTTGGTCAATCCGGTTTTTGAAAAAGCAAATGAGGGGATAGAGTATTTTTCTGGGGCGGGAATAAAAATTCCCGAAGCCGGCAGCAGCGGTGATAATAAAGAAGTAATTGCTAACGATACCAAAGAAAAAGTTAATCAACTGGTTGAGATAATAAAGGAACTGCCCGAAAAGCAAGTGATTAAAATTAAAGAGCAGATAATTCAGGAAATTTTCCCCGGTTGTCAGTGTTCCTGTTCTGTCACTAAGAACAATTAATTAAATAAGGTAATAATTGTCATGCTGAATTCAGTTCAGCATCATCTTGATCCTGAAGCAAGTTCAGAGCCTGTCCCTAATTTATTTCAGGAATGACATTTTTAATCCTAAGATTATGGATAAAGAAAATTTATTAAACAGATCAGCTTTGTTAAAAGAGAAATTGGATATTGATGGAAAAAGAAGGGAATTAGCGGAGCTATCGAATAAAATTCAAGATCAAAAGATATGGGACGATTATCAAAAAGGAGCGGCATTGTCTAAGAAAATAGCTTTTTTAAAAGAAGAGATAGATTCTTGGGAAATGGCTGAGTTGTTTTTAGAAGGGGGAGAATTGAAAAATGCTGAGGAAGAGATTAGTAAATTAGAACAAAAGCTTTATTTTTCTGGGAAATACGATCGCGGCGGGGCGATTTTTTCTATTCAGGCCGGTCAAGGGGGGACCGAGGCGATGGATTGGGCGGAGATGTTAGAACGGATGTATACCCGTTTTTTCGAAAGAAAGGGTTGGCGAACTGAGGTTTTGGATAAATCGTATGGAGAGGAAGCGGGCATAAAAAAGGTTGTGATGAAAGTAAGCGGCGGAGATGTTTACGGGACATTAAAGCATGAGCAGGGCGCTCATCGTTTAGTTCGTCAATCGCCATTTAATGCCGATAAGCTACGACAGACTTCTTTTGCTCGCGTTGAGGTTTTACCGGAGTTGCGGGAAGAGGATTTAGTCATTGACCACAAGGATATTAAGTTTGAATCTTTTCGGGCCGGCGGCCATGGGGGCCAAAATGTTAATAAGGTAGCGACAGCAGTGCGATTACGTCATATTCCTACGGGTATTGTCGTCGCTTGCCAGTCACAGCGATATCAGGAGCAAAATCGGCAGTTGGCGATGGATTTGCTGCGTAATAAACTTTGGGTGATTGCTGAAGAGGAGAAAAAGCAAAAAAAGGCAAAGTTGCGGGGGCAGTACCGTCCCCCCAGTTGGGGTCGACAAATTCGTTCCTATGTTCTCCACCCCTATAAAATGGTTAAAGATTTGCGGACCGGATATGAAGATAAAAACGTGGAAGCAGTTTTAAGAGGAGAGTTAGAAGGTTTTATTGAAGTGGAAATTAAGACGTTGGCAAAGAATTAATAATATGATATATTGATATTGATAAGGAATATGGAGGAGGAAAACTTGTCGATTCACCAGTTAAAGAGTGAGCCGCTACCGAGACGGGGGGATGTGAAGGAGAAAGTAATTTTAGGAGTGGCTTTTTTAATTATTATTGGCGGAGGAATTTTTAGTGGCAAATTTTTGGCGGAGAAGCGGAGTTCTTCTAATTCTAAAGAATTGGCCAAGGGAAGTGTATCTCAAGAGGAAATAAAGAAGGGGGAGGAATTTGGTCTTAAAGATAAAGAGGCTTTTAAAGATGTGGCGACAGGAGTTTTGAAAGAAGGGGGAGTAGATGGTGAAGGGACTCATCATTTAGAACGCGAGGGGGGAGTTTCCCAGAACGTTTATTTAACTTCCTCAGTTTTAAATTTGCAACAATTTGTGGAGCGAAAAGTCCAAATTTGGGGAGAAACCTTTACCGCTCAGAAAGCGGGTTGGCTTATGGATGTGGGTAAATTAAAAGTTTTGGATTAAATATGGTATGCCTAAAAGCAAGGAAAAACCAATTATCAAAATTGATAAAGTGTCAAAAGAGTTTGGCTCTCTTGCTGTTTTAAAGGAAATTAGTTTTAATATTTATCCTCGTGAGTTTCTTTTTTTAATTGGTCCGTCGGGAGCAGGCAAAACCACTCTGTTTCGTTTATTGACCCATGAGATTGTTCCCACACAAGGAGAGATACTTTTTGATGATATAAAGGTTTCTGGGAAGCTGGCGGGAAGGCAATTGTGTGAATTGCGGCGGCGAGTGGGGAGAGTATTTCAAGATTTAAAGCTTATTGGGGATAAAACAGTGGCGGAGAATATAGAGTTAATTTTTGATATTCTTGGGATAGATAGGAAAAGAGCTTTTGAGGAAAGTCAAAAACTGCTTGATTTGGTAGGATTGAATGAACGGGCAGATCTTTTCCCATCCCAATTATCCGAGGGTGAAAAACAACGAGTTGGTATTGCCAGGACTTTGGTGGGACAACCTGACGTGTTATTGGTTGATGAACCCACCAGTAATTTAGATCCGGCCACTTCTTGGCAAATTATAGAAATGTTGCGAGATATTAACAATAAAGGAACGGCGGTGGTGATTGCTACCCATGATGAAGATATTGTTAGCTCATTAAAAGTACGGGTAATAGAAATTGATAAAGGGAAACTGGTACGTGATGAGAAGAGGGGGAAATATTAATATAATCAATAAATTATGACCGCCCTAAAAACTGCTTTAAGTCATATTCGTCGTTCTCCCTACCAATCGACTTTGGTGATTTTGACGCTGACATTTTCTTTCTTTTTAATTTCCGGTTTTACTGTTTTATCTTTTGCTTCTCAACAGGCTTTGAGTTTTTTTGAGGGCAAGCCGCAGGTAATTGCCTATTTAAGTGATAAGGCTACTTCGGAACAAATTTTAGCTCTTAAAGATAAACTTAGTGCTACCGGTAAGACTAAGGAAGTTAAATATGTATCTAAGGAAGATGCTTTGAAGATTTATCAAGAAGCCAATCGGGATAATCCCTTGCTTTTGGAGATGGTTAGTGCCGATATTTTACCTGCCAGTTTGGAAATTTCCGCCACTGATATTTCTTATCTTAAAGATTTAGCCGATACTTTAGAACACGAGGAGATTATCTCGGTTTCTGAAGGAGGGAAAAAAGAAATTGATTTTCAGGAGGATATCGCTCAATCTTTGCGCCGCTGGACACAATCAATTCGTAAAGTCGGCTTAGGATTGGAGGGATTTTTAGCATTAGAGTGTTTTTTGTTAATTTTAGTGGTTACCTCGATGAAAATTGCCCTGCGGCGTGATGAGATAGAAATTGTTCGCCTTTTAGGCGGTTCCTCCTGGTATGCTCGGGTGCCATTTTTGTTAGAAGGGATAATTTATGGGTTTTTAGGGGCACTTTCAGGGTTTTCAATAATGTATCTTGTTCTTACGCAGATTGCTCCTCTGGCGGCGAGTTTTTTGGGTGAAGTAAATGTTTTTCCGCTTTCGCAGGAATTTTTGTTGGCTCTTTTGGGTTCTACTCTTCTTTTTTCCTCTTTACTTTGCGGGCTGGCTAGCTTCTCGGCAACAAAAAGATATTTAAAGTAAATATCTGGAAAAACTAAAAGCTAAAAACTAAAAAGAATGAAGAGGATAAATAATGGGTAAAATTTGAAAATCTTAAATCCAAAATCTCAAATTTAAAAAACTAAAGGCTAAGCGTTTGAAACGTTTGAGTTATAATTCATATTAATACCTCAAACCTCAAATAATCCAAGCATTATTTTACCGTCATTCTGACGAAAGTCAGAATCATTCTTAAGACGATCCTGAAACAAGTTCAGGATGACGGTTAAAGTATCCCGCTGTGGTGAGGCAACATCTCTTATCTAATATCTCTTTTTTTATCTATATTTCTATATTATTACTCCTTTACCCTTGCAGATTGGCTTCTAATTAGGTAATCTTTTATATAGATAAAGATTATTTTTTTAAGATAATGAAAAAGAAAATTTGGGTTTTGCTTTTATCTTTTTTAGTTTTAGCAGTCCTTGTTATTTCCCCTTTGTCGGTTGGGGCTGATGAGGCTAGTGATTTAGAGGACAAGATTGCCGACCTTCAGCAAAAGATTAGCGAAACTCAAGAAAAAAAGAGAACTCTTTCTTCGCAGATTGAGTTGACAAATCAAAAAATTTATTTAATTCAACTTCAAATCTCTCAAACCAAAAATCAAATTAGTACCCTTGAAGAGGAGATTGAGGACTTATCCGGGAAGATAGAAAAATTAGATATTTCCTTAGATAAGGTTTCTCAAATATTGCTGCAGCGGATAGTGGAAACTTATAAAAAAGGCCAATTAGAGCCTAGTTTATTTTTGTTTAGTGCTGATAATGCCGGCCAATTTTTAAGAAATTATAAGTATATTCAAGAGGTGCAAAAGCATGACAAAATGCTGATGTTGGCCTTAGAAGAAGCCAAACAAAATTTTGACACCCAGAAGAGTCTTAAAGAAGAAAAGCAAGAAAAATTAGAAGAGCTAAAAAAACAGTTAGGGGAACAAAATACTGCTCTTGATCTCCAAAGGAAGGAAAAAGAATATCTCTTAGAAGTGACTAAAAATGATGAAGTTCGTTATCAGCAGTTATTAGCTGAAGCGCAGCGAGAATTATCAAAGCTGCTTTCTTTTACTACAAAAAGAGTAGGGGTTTTTGGCTCTTATTGCGCTGGCGAATTTTCTAGCGGTGAGACAGGTTGGTTTTTTAGCCAAAGAGATTCTCGCTGGTGTAGTAGTTTAATTGGAAATTCTGACATGACAATAGGTAAGGTAGGTTGCCTTATTTGTAGTACGGCAATGGTCAATAAAAGTAGGGGTGTTGATATTACTCCTCTGGGCGTAGCCAATAATCCATTTTTCTTTGTTCCGGGAACGGCTTATATGCTTTGGCCTTTTCCTTCTTTTGTTAGTCAACACTTTACAGGAATACTCAAATCAGAAATTGATAGTCAACTGGGGGAAAGTAATCCGGTAATTGTTCATCTCAATTTGGGGGGCGATGGCCATTGGATTGTTTTGATTAAAAAAGACGGTAATGATTATTTAATTAATGATCCTTGGGAAGGTCCAGATAAGAGATTGAACGACTACTATAGTTGGGCAGTAATTGATAGAGCCTATACTTTAAAATAAAGATTAAGTAGATAGTAATTTCTGCTAGTTTAATTATGGTGGGGAAGAGTTTGTGGTAGATTTGAAGCCAATTGGGGTGCCCATTTGTCTTTCCAAAGAACTAATATTGCCTCGGTGGGCTGGAATTGGGGGTTAGTATTTTCAGGGTTTTCATTTTTAATCAGTGTATTTAAGTCGTTGACGGCAGCGGATATTATTTGAGCTCTTTCGGGATTTACTTGTTTTTCTATCTTTTCGGTTTTTTCTTCTAAGCGGGATATTCCTTCAGTTAAGGAGAGAAGTAATTCAGCTTTTTCGGTAGAGTATAGATCTTTTGGATTGGCAAAAATGGCAAAATGAGTTTTGTTTCTTAACAGCTCTTTAGCTAAGTATAAATTAAGCATTTCTCTTTCTTCTTTATTGCTTAAGCCTAATTCTTGGTCAAGATAAAATTGGGCGTTTATCATTCTTGCTTTTGCCAAGAAAGATACGGAAAAGATATAGCCATCACTTTTTTCTGGGTACGGAAATTCTCTTTCTTGATACATACTTGGATTATACCACCTTTTCGTTTAATTTGGTATTATAGGATTTTTTTTGAATAAGAAAGTGATTATTTGTTTTGATTTTTAAATACTTATATGCTTCATAGCATATCACTAACATGCTATGAAGCATATTTGATACTTGACAGCTTGGTTAGTAAGACGTTATTCTCTTTTATTAATGACGCGACTGCCTAAACGCCCCCTACCTATTCCTGCCAAAGAAAAGATTCTTGAAAATTTTACTATTTTTCTAAATTCTTTAGAGGGAAGAAGAGAATTTGATGATTTTTGTCTTTTCTTTCTTTCCCGGACAGAAAGGTTGGTGTTGGCTAAAAGACTGCAAATTGCCATTTTTCTAATTAAAGGATACGATTATCAGCGGATAGGGAAAGCTTTAGACACGAGTGCGGGAACAATTAGCAGGATTAGTGAAATGTTAAGGAAGCAGGGGGAAATTGCCAAATTGATTGACGAAGTTTTTATTGCTCCGCAAAAAAGAGCCAAGGAACAAGAAGAAAACGATAAAAAACTAAAAGAAGGTTCTGCTCTTTTTAAGACGCCAACTTTAGGAAAAAATTTAGAAAAAGCCATTTTCGGCGACAAATAATTGTTTAATAGAAAAAAAAGAGTCTTTTTATCACTAACATGCTTCATAGCATGTTAGTGGTGAGGGGTTGATAATTAGTTCTTGTTTATTGATAAGGGGAATATTGTGTTTGCTAAAAGAAAATTCTTCTTTTTGCTTATTGCGGCTGTTTTCTTGCTTTCGCCGAAGGATGTTTTAGCTGCTAATTTTGGCGATGTGGTGATTAATGAGGTTTATTATGATGTTTGTAGTAAAGGTGATTGCGGAGGAGATAGAGGCGAGGAGGGGAAAAATGAGTGGGTAGAAATTTATAATTGTGGTAAAGAAGATATTAATTTGAAAGGATGGAAAATAAAAGACACTACTGATAATGAGCGGATAATAATTGAGAGCGATTTATTTTTGTGCCCAGGGAAGTTTGCTTTAATTACTAACAATGTTTCTACTTGGAACTTTTGGGATATTCCCGGCAATGTTTTAAAAATTTCTTTAGGAGAAAATATTGGTGGAGGTTTAAATAATGAGGGGGATAAGGTAATATTAGTTCCCCCTAATAATTTTTCTGTTGAGTCTATTGAAATTGAATATGGTAAAGAGTCTCTTCCTCATGCTAAAGAAGGACATTCTTTAGAAAGGATCCCAGCGGTAACAGGCGATTTGATTGAGCAGGAAGATCCTACGCCGGGAAGAGGGATTTTTACGCTAACGCCGACGGCAACAATGTCGCCATCGCCTACGCAATTAACCCCCAGCCCCACGCTAATAACAACTCTTACGACGACTCCCGTCCTATCCCTCACATTAACTCCTACCCCCACGCCGGCTAAAGCTATCTATCAAATAAATGAAGTGAAAAATGAAGACGGCGATATTCTTTCTGCTGTTAAAATTTATATTGATGATCAGTATATCCACCATTATGCGCCGGAAATTTTAGAATTTTGTGACGGATGTTATTGTGATGATGATAAGGAAGTAAAATGCGGTTTTGGCGACCATACGATAAGGCTGGAAAAAAACAATTATCAGGATTGGGAAGAAGCGAAAAAAATCGGCGCTGGTGATAATCATAAGGCTGATCCAATAATGGATTTATTATCACTAACTGCTATCCCAACCTCTAAGATAACGCCAACTTCAACAGCAACGCTAAATTCTTTAACCCTATCGCCGACCTTGACGGCTCCTCTTATTTTGCCAATGCCGTCTTTTTTTCTTCAAGTTCACTCTTTAGTGCCAAAAAATCAAGATTCGATTTCGTCGGCCTCAACTCAACCCGAAGTTTTAGGAGAACAATCTGAGCGAAAGGGGACTTTGCCTTCATTATTATTTTGGAGCGGTGGCATTTTTTATATTGCCTTTCCGATTTATTGGCTAAGAAGGCGGTGGTATAATGATTTTAATGAAAAAGACTTTGTTTTGGATTAACTATTGGTTTCCGCCCATTTTTTTAATGGCCCTTATTTTTTATTTATCTTCCTGCCCTTCCTTTGCGATGGTCAAGAACTATTGGCTTAATTTCTTGGTTTTTAAAACCCTTCATTTTTGCGAATATGCTCTTTTGTTTATCTTGTGGTTTAGAGCTTTGAATAGTGGGGAGAAGAAAAATAGAGGCAACCAGCTTTGGGGAGCATTTGTTTTAAGTTTCTTTTGGGCGGTGATCGATGAAATTCATCAACTTTTTGTTCCCACCAGAGGGGGTAAAATCCGTGATGTTTTAATTGACACAATGGGGATATTTTTTGCCTTTTATTTAATAAAAAGAATTTTACCTAAGGCACCCGATAAATTGGTGAAATTAGTGAATAAATTGGGGATATGAGAGAAAAGAAAATTTTAGTTACCGGCGGCGCCGGTTATATCGGCAGTCATATGGTTAAAGCTCTTTTAGAGCAGGAATATAAGGTGGTGATTTTTGATAATTTATTTCGGGGCTATCAAGAAGTAGTTGATGTTCTTCAAAAAAAGTTTGGCACTAAAAATTTAAGTTTTTATCAGGGAGATTTGCGAAATTACGCCGATATTTCTCAAGTTTTTAAAAAAGAGCAAATTTACGGGGTAATGCATTTCGCCGCTCTTTGTTTGGTTTCCGAGTCAATGGAAGAGCCGGAAAAATATTTTGAGAATAATGTTTTAGGCACCTTAAATTTGTTAAGGGCGATGGCGCAATTTAGCGTCGGTAAATTAATTTTTTCTTCTACCTGCGCTGTTTATGGAGAAAGTCAATATTTGCCGGTTGACGAGAAGCATCCTCTCAATCCTGCCAATCCCTATGGTGAATCAAAATTAATGGCGGAGCGGGAAATTTATTGGTTTGGGCAATTAAAAGATTTGAAGTATGTAATTTTACGTTATTTTAATGTTACCGGCGCGTCTTCTGGTGGTTTAATTGGTGATAGTAAAAAGCCTTCTCAATTATTGGTGCAAAATGCGGTGCGGGGAGCATTAAATATAGAACCGTTTCGGTTAACTTGTCCTCGGGTGGATACTGCCGATGGCACTCCAATTCGTGATTATCTTAATGTAGAAGATTTAGCCGATGCTCATTTAAAGGCTTTGAATTATTTAATTAAAGGTGGTAAAAGTGATATTTTTAATTTGGGCACCGGTCAAGGCAATTCGGTTTTGGAGATAGTTAGTTCTGTCCAAAAGATGATCGAAGTAAAATTTCCTGTGAGTAGGGGTAAAGCTCGTCGAGGAGAATATGCAGAAATCTATGCCAATATTGGTAAAGCTAAAAAAGCGCTTAAATGGAAGCCTGAGAAAACAATAAGCGATAGTATTTTGAGTTTAGTCAAATGGTATAAAAATAAGCCTGATGGTTGGTCGTATTAAGATATGTATAGTGTATGGGGTTATTATGTTCACTTCGTTCACACCAACCCCATGAGTATATGAAAAGAAAGATTTAATTTCTTAATTTCCGTGAGCGTAGCGAACAAATTTCCTAATTTCAACTAATGAAACGAGCGAATTTCTTTTAATTTCTACGAGCCTCGCACCAGAACGGTGCAGGGCTCGTTGTTTCGGTTAATTCTTACCCGTCTAGACGACGAGGCTGATAATCTCTAATATCTGTTTTGATATTTGTCCGCCGGCTGGCGGATCCCCAGCTAGCCTCGCCGATGAGGCGGGCCAGCCTCATCGGCGAGGCGGGAATGACAAGTTAGCAGCAATATAGCAATGTAATTTACCTTGTCATCCTGAGAGTACTCTGAAAGATCCTCCTTAAAAGCGAAGCCTTTATTTTAATGTAGTAGTCACTTCAATAGAGTGTAGTAATAATTATTTTAACTGTGAAATATATTAGAAAATCTATTTTTTTAATTCTTCTTGACAATTAATTACTTAGTATTCTACACTCTTTGTTATGAAAGGGTGGAAACTGATTGTTTTGGTTTCGATAACAGTAGTCTTTTTTTTATTCCAAGAAAGCGATCCGCCAGCTGGCGGACCAACCCTGGTTGGAGATGAAGCGATATCAATGAACGCGCGAAGCGCGACACAAAGCGGAACACAAAACCCCGACCGTAAGGTCATGGGTTTTTTATTTCCTTCTTTTATTTTAGCCCAAGATAAGGCGCAACTTAATGTTGTTTCTGTCATAGATAGAACTTTTTATGGTAATCAATGTAATCAATCGGAATGGATGTGGTTGTGCCAGGTTAACAATGCCAAAGTAGCTGCTTTAGGCGAAAAAGACGGTTGGGAATTTTTTTCTGACGATCTTTTTGATTCTGGCCAAAATCAGTGGATAGAGTTAATTTTTTTACCTTACGAGGGAGAGGTTGATGCATCAGACCTTTCTTTATTCTTAAGGATGGTCGGGGGTAATATTGGTTTGGGCCATTTAGAGGTTTTGGTGGGAGAAAATTGGGAAAGGGTTTTGGGCAAAGAGGGCAGTGATTGGCATATTTTTGGGGGTGA
The DNA here is from genome assembly GCA_002774085.1 of Candidatus Shapirobacteria bacterium CG09_land_8_20_14_0_10_38_17. Lineage (GTDB taxonomy): Bacteria > Patescibacteriota > Microgenomatia > 0-14-0-10-38-17 > 0-14-0-10-38-17 > 0-14-0-10-38-17. The sequence continues at coordinate 25,932 of PEZH01000010.1, forward strand.
TTCCTCCTGGAATGAACAGATTGATTTGCTGGCTGTTTTAGGAGACAAAATAACGGAAGAGATAAAAAAAGGTTTAAAACTACGTATTCAGGCAGTTCCTTTTTATGCAATAAATGATAAAATTTTATTAGCGATTGATCAGTTAGTATTATCAGTTGGCTATTCGGATAAGGTAGAAGTTACTCCCACCTTGGTTTCAGCAACCTTGACACCTACCTTAGTATTAACTTCCGTCCCTACTCCTACGCCCACCATTACGCCTACACCTACCCCTACGCCTACCCCAACGCCCACCCCGTCCGATCAAGAAAAACCTAAAATTTCCTGGTTAAATCCAACCGAAAATGAGGTGGTTTTTGGTAAAGTGGCCTTAAAAGTTGATATTAGTGATAATTTAAACGATATTGATGAAGAAATTTATCCTCAATTTTTTTATCGTCCTTTTGGCCAGGGGTATTGGCAGGTGATTGATAATAAAATTTGGCAAACTCAAAATATTCCTCTGGGTGATTATCAATTACGATCAAGGGTTTGTGACCGGGCGGGTAATGAGAAATTAGAGGAAATTAATATTGGTGTAGGGGCGGTAATCTTTAATGTGTTTCTTAATGAGAGATTATTGTCTTGGAGTACCGACCGGCCAACTATCGGTCGGATTATTTATGATCGTCTTTCTCATCAAAATGTTAACCCTAATTATCCTAATTTCAGTTATGCCTGGTCTAGTGGTGAAGTAGATAATGAAAAAATAACCAGTCATCAGTTTGCTATTCCTCCTTTGCCGTCGGGAAAATATTTTTATCGTATTTTAGCCTTTGGTTCGCCCGTGTCTTACACTCCTGAATATTCTTTTGAGACCGATAATCTTTTATCTTTTGCCAATGATGAAGATAGGGAAGATGAATCTTCAATTTTGGGATTGGTGGTTAGCGTCACTCCAGCGGTTGAAGTTGAGGATGTAAAGGTAGAAGAAAAAACTAAAGAGCGCTTTGGCTTAGATAAAAGGCGACTTTTAGTTTTAGTAGCAGTTGGCCTTCTCTCCAGTTTGGGGATTTTCTATTTGACAAAAAATAAGAAAAAGACTTTAATGAGAAGCAATGAGAAACGGTAGAGGAATTTGGTCTTTTTTTATTCCTGACCAGGATAATAATTATCGCGCTCGTTTTCTTCATCTTCCTGTTTTGTCGGCCTTTATTTTTTTCTTTCTTTTGGCCCAGACTTCAATTTCTCTTTTTGCCCTGTCAAGGCCGGCTGTTTTAGGTTATTCTTCTCAAATTACTCCGGAGGAAATTGTTGAATTGACCAATTTCGAGCGGGGGAAATATGGTTTATCACCCCTTTTACTAAATGCGTCTTTAAATGAAGCGGCGCGGCGGAAGGCGGCCGATATGTTTGCTTTTAGTTATTGGGCTCACAAATCTCCTTCTGGCCGAGATCCTTGGGATTTTTTTAGAGAGGTGGGATATGATTATATTTATGCTGGTGAAAATCTTGCCCGTGATTTTTCTACTCCTGAAGCGGTGGTAGCGGCTTGGATGATGTCTTCTTCTCACAAAGATAACATTGTTAATAACCAGTATCAGGAAATTGGTGTCGCGGTGGTTAATGGTACTCTTGAAGGAGTAGAAACAACATTGGTAGTTCAATTATTGGGAACGCCGGTTAATTCTCTGTCTGGGGTAAAAGAGTCTGGGGTAAAAGAAGAAATACCGGTTGTCTCTTCAGTTAGTGAAAAAGAGGTGCTTTTGCCTGCCCAAAGTCCTTCTTCAAAATCATTAAGTCCTCTTTTAATTACTAAACAGGTGGCGATTTTCATTTTGGGGGTTTTGTTGGGAGCGTTGTTGGTTGATAAAATAATTGTGGAGAGGAAGAAGGTGGCGCGGCTTTGCGGCGACAATTTAGCTCACATAAGTTTTTTAATAGCAATTTTAGTGACAATATTATTAGCAAGGTCGGGGATGATAATCTAATAATAATTTATTCCCAGAAAGCGATCCGCCAGCTGGCGGACCAGCCTCGCCGGCTAGGCGGGCCAACCGTCAGGCTGGAGATGAAGCGATATCAATAAACGCGCGAAGCGCGACACAAAGCGGAGCACAAAAACCCGACCGTCAGGTCGTGAGTTTTTTATTTCAA
>PEZH01000028.1 GCA_002774085.1 Candidatus Shapirobacteria bacterium CG09_land_8_20_14_0_10_38_17
CAGGATCGTCTTCAGATGATTCTGGCTTTCGTCAGAATGACAACTAATGTCGCAAATGTATCTTAACTTATTCAGGATAACAGATAATTGGCAATAAGTAGCAGGCAATAAGAAAAATGAAATGGCTCTTTTTGTCATTCCCGCGAAGCCCGTCCTCGCGAAATCGGTGAGTAGGAATCTATAAAAACAAAATCTCAAATAGAATTAGCCAAAACCAAATTTTAAAATCCTTTTTTGATACTGCTCCATTACTTCCCTCCTCTTGTCTTGGGGGTGAAAAAAGAATTGACCCTTTTCCACCTGCTCCGTAGTTTGCCTTTTCCTCATATACCAAAGTTGAAGAAAAGCTAAAATCTTTTCTATCGGTACCCAGACGGATACCGACTGGTATCCCGTAAAAATGCTCTTACGACGACGCTTTTTAGGGAAAATCACTAAATCTTGCTTATATATCCTCGTTTTCTCAACAAAGGCATTGGGCAAAAAATCTCTTACCCAGACATTACTTTCTAAAAAACGCCGATAAATATTTTCCTTTCGGTACCCAGACGGATACCGACTGGTATCCCGTTCCACCAACGGTCTCATCTGTAAAATCTCATGGGCGATATATAAATCCTGCTTACTCTTCTCAAAGTATAAATGTGCTTCTTCTAAAAAAAGATTAAGGCAAATTTTATCTCTGATCTGTTTGCTTTCTGGCCGCCGCCGCCGCCCTAAAATTTCCAATAACAAAACCATTAAAAATCGTGCCGTCCAAATTTTACCCCTCTGCGTAATTATTAAAAAGTCAATATCATCGTTTTTCTGTGCCGCCATCATTGCCAAATTTCCGGTTAAGCCTACCAATAAAACCCCCGGCACTTTTATCAAAATTTGGGCTATTTTTTGAGCAATTTTAAGCTTCAATACTGATAACTTTTGGTTTTCTTTTCGCTTTGAGATTATCTCTTCCCGCCCAAAGATACAATAAAAGCCTTCCTTTTGCGCCAAAACCCTTTTTCTAACTAACTCTTTCATTAGCCTCGCAAGGTGACTCCTGGCGAGGCCAACAGGCAAAGGTAACCAATAAGCAATCTCATCCGCCGTTAAGGGATAATCAAAAATATCAAAATAAACAAGGGTGGCCACTATTGCTTGTTCAAGATTCATTGAGAAGCGACTCCATATTTAGAAAGGACAGAAGCTACTCCCTCACTAACAGTGGTAGTAAGTTGAGAACTCTCATCCCGCAAAGCCCGATTAACCGCATCCTCAAAATATTTAATAATGGCATCATTAATCCCATTGTCAAATGTCCGCGAACAAAGATACCAACTTTGCGCATAAGAAGCCTGCTCAACAAACGGAGCAAGAAGAGAATCATCGTTTAAAAGTGAAGCCATATCTTGCCGAGGGTACAAAGCCCCTATATAATGAGCTTGGCTACCGGCTTGGTAAATTCGCTCCAAAGTTTCCTGTTCCGCTATATATTTAACAAATTCCCAAGCTTCCTGCTTATAAACGCTTCTTGTTGATACCCCTTCCACCCAATAGCTAGCCCAAGCAACCTGTTTTCCCTCAATTAGTGATTGGGGTAACTGTGGCACCGGCGCCACCCCAAAAATTAAATCAGGATTAGTTTCCCTAATATTGATAATTCGCCATGAGGGACCGAAATACATTGCCAACTTTCCGCCGGCAAAAGCCAAAGTTGATGAAGGTAAAGTTTCGTCCCAAACACGATCGTTTTTAGGAAAAACCATAAAAAATTGCAACGCTTGCTCGGCAATTTCATCATAAGGCTTATCCATTCTTACCCCATTTTGAAGCATCATCAAACCTAAAATATCACTCCAGTGATCAACATTAGCAGTCATCCCCATAGACGCTCCGGCAATCTGAATTCTACCGGTTTCATCTCTAACCGTTAATCTACTGGCAACCTGACGGAATTCATCCCAAGTTTTAGGAACAGCAACTTGATTGGTTGTAAAAATATCCTTGTTATAAAACAAAGACAACGTGTCTACCATTAAGGGAACACCATAATAATTACTGTTATAACGTAAAGATTGTTTAACGGTAGGGTAGAAAGCGGCTTCAAAGGTAGCCGCATCCATTACCGATGGCGGCACCGAGTCTAAATCATTAATAAACATTGGCAACCAGGTATTATGAAAACAAAAGATATCGGGCCCTTTTCCGGATGCCAAAGCCGACTGAAGCCGCTGGCGATAATCAATAATTGATTGTTGTTCATAGGAAACTTTAATGTTAGGGTGAAGCCTTTCAAATTCAGCCATTATTCCCTCCATTACCGAAGAAGGCTCCCAAAGACCCCAATATTTAACTTCCACTATCTTTGAAGGAGAAAAAGACGGACGCGATCGCCAAAAAAGAAACCCTGCCAATCCAATTAAAAGAACAAACAAAACAGGAATCAAAAATTTTAAATTCTTAATTGAAAATTTCGAAACTGATTCTTGCGATGGCTCTTGCCGTGATGCTTGAGGTGGTGTTGGCGGTGGTACTTGAGATGGTGCTTGTTTTGAAAAAAATGTCGCCGGATGGGGCGGCAGGGGACGGGGCTGAGTCTTAAAAACTGAAGCCGTTTCTACCTCGCTCCTATCAGAGTTCTTTTCTTCTCGTTCATTTTTTATTTCTGGTAACGCCATCACTTATATTATATAATAACCGAGAGAAGGGATGCAAGAGAAATATAAGAATAATTGCTGGATTATTAGATTATTAGAGCCGTCATTCCCGCCTCGCCGGCGAGGCGGGTTGGGCAGACACAAGATCCGCCCCTACCTATGATTAAAAGAATTGTCATCACCATCACTGTCGTTACCATCATCATCTTAATCCTTATCCCCTTAACCTATGAATTAGCCTATGCAGAAAAAATTTATCCCGGCGTCAAAATCGGCCAAATTGATGTGGGCAATAAAACTCCCCAAACGGCTAAAGAACTTTTCCAAACCCTTATCAACCAAAACAATCAGACATTAAAAATCATTCATCCCATCTCTAAACAAATATGGGAAATCAAACCCCAAGAAATAGACCTGACGTTTAACCTTGAAAACTCTATGCAAAGCGCCTACCTCGTCGGCCGCCAGGGCACGTTAACGAAAAGATTAACTGATAAAAAAAGAGCTTGGGAAGAAAAAATAAACATTCTTCCTACATATTCTTTTAATCAAGAAAAACTCAATGGTCAGATAGCGATCATTGCCGCCGCCGTTTCAATTCCCACCGTCTCCCCAAAAATAAGTTTAGAGAACGGGCAAATTATCATTGACCCCGGACAGCCGGGACAAGAATTAGATCAGCGAAGACTACAAATTTTAATTACCAATCATATTGCTCTCTTTGACCAGCAAATAATTTCTTTACCAATAAAAACGATCAACCCGCCCCCGGAGACTAAAGACATTGAGCGGATTAAAAACCAAGCCAACTCATTAATTGGGAAAAGCATTCAATTTAAAGACGGACAAAACGAAATCGCTGTTTTAAAAGATAAAAACCTCATTAATTTACTTCGCTTTTCTCCGGTAGATTTTGAAGAAGAAATCAAAAAACAAATAGTGGACTTAGCCGCAAAACAAGACCGAGAATCCAAAGATGCTCTTTTTGAGTTCAAAAATAATCGGGTAGTTGTCTTCCAGCAAGCGCAATCAGGAAAAAAATTAAACCAAGAAAAAACAAGACTGCTTTTGCAAGAAGCAATTGAAGAACTAATCACGGAGGAGGGAAAAACAATAGAAATAATCCTTCCCTTGGATATCCAGTCTCCTCGCATCTCTACCGAAGAAGTCAATAATTTGGGAATAAAAGAATTAATAGGAAAAGGAATTTCCTATTTTCGTGGTTCAGCTACCACCCGTCTTCACAACATTCAATTAGCCTCCTCACGTCTAAACGGCTTATTGATTAAGCCTGAGGAAATTTTTTCTTTTAATCAAGCCTTAGGTGAAATTTCCACCATCACCGGTTATCAAAAAGCCTACATTATCAAAGAAGGCCGTACTATTTTGGGCGACGGCGGCGGAGTCTGTCAAGTCTCCACTACTTTCTTCCGCGCCGCCTTAAACGCTGGTTTGCCTATTATTGAACGCACCGCCCATGCTTATCGTGTTTACTATTACGAACAGGAGTCAGCGGCGGGCATTGACGCCACTGTTTTTACTCCCTCTCCGGATTTAAAAATTAAAAACGACACCGCCGCCCACATTCTTATTCAAAGTAAATTTCTCCCCCAAGAATATAAGTTAATTTTTGAACTCTACGGCACTTCAGATGGTAGAAAAACGATCACCGCCAATAACCGGCTTTGGGATATTATTCCCCCCCCAGAACCACTTTATATTGACGATCCCGCCTTGCCCAAAGACCAGACTAAACAAATTGATTGGGCGGCTTGGGGAGGCAAGGCCGCTTTTGACTGGAAGGTCACCCGCGGTAATGAAATTCTCCAAGAACGCACCTTTTACTCAATTTATCAGCCCTGGCAAGCAGTTTACTTGCGAGGGACAAAAGAATAGTGATATTCTACAAAAGAAATGAAAGCACTAATCTACCAAAGAGACTCCCATATCTTAATTAACCAATCACTAACAGCCAAAATCGAACAACAACTCATCGATAAAATTCTCCCCCTACTGCCTTTTTGGATTAATTCGGACATTCTCACTTTTATAGGCTTGGCAAGTAGTTTTATCACCGCTGGCGGCTATGTTCTTTCTTCTCAAAACAAATCTTTTCTTTTTCTTTCCTGTGTCGGTTTTGTTCTCCACCAGCCTCGCCGGCTAGGCGGGTTGGTTTGGTGATAGCTTTGACGGCCAATTAGCCCGTTTCCGAAAAAAACTAGACCTAATTATGGCTATTATATCGACCATCTCTTAGATGGCCTTTCGACAACCATCATCGGATTAGGTTTGGGATACTCACCATTTATAAAAATAGAAACTGCTTTTGCTTTTATAGTGCTCTATCTTCTATCGGAAATTCACGTTCTCCTTACCAAATCTGTCCAAAACATTTTTAATCTTTCATTCGGATTGCTTGGCCCTACAGAATTACGTATCTTGGGGATTATTTTTTCTCTTTATGTTTATTTTTCTTCTCCACGTCACCTGGTTATCTTTGGGGTTGACTTCACTCAATACGATTTAATCTTAATAGTTATCCTCATCATTGCCGCTTTAGCGCTCATTGCCAATATCATTCAAAAGGGAGTCGAACTTAACAAAATAGATACTCGCCGCTTAAAGAAACAAAAAAAAGATTACTCTTCCCCGAAAACTTGAGCCGTGTAAACAAAAAGCTCCGCCTGAGGATCTTGGTAACAGTTTTCCGACAGACCCATTTTTTGGGCGCAAAGTTGAGACAAAAATTCTTCCCGACTCCAACCGGTTTCCGCCGCCACTTGAGGCAAAAATGTGGCACTGCGGTCACCATATTTTAAATAAACCCCATACTTGCCTAACTCAACATTCTGCCAAAAAGAAATCTTTTCCATCGGTGATAAAACCGAAATTTCAATTTTAATATTCCCTAGTTCATTATATTGAAGTGGCGAAAAGCGGTGATCATAAGCTGCGGCGCTAACGGCCATATCTTGCACCAATTGATAAAGAGGTTTTTGGGGAACAAACTGACCAATACAACCCCGCAACTGGCCATCTTTTTTTAAGGTGACAAAAACACCCCGTTCTTGCTTTAAAAGTTCATCATTAACCTTGATATCAGATACTTTCTCGGTTTTAAAGTAATTCTCTAAAGCCTGCCGGGCAATTTCCAAAAGTGTTTTTTGCTGATCTCCATCCAATTCTTCTTCAGCTTTGAACTTCGAACTTTGTCCGCCAGCTGGCCCTGTACCGTTATGGTGCAAGGCTGGCGGATTGAGCTTTCCCAAAAATCCCATCGCCGCATATCCCACTACCCGATCCTCTTGGCCGCTTACTGTTCCCGAATTAGTTTTTGAAAAAAGTCTGCCTTTACCCATACTCAAACTCTCGGCCACCGCCAAGCCCACTTTTATTGCTTCACTACCGCAAGCAAAAGTATCCACCTGAGGATATTCATCGGTTAACTTTTTTAAAACTTCCACCAATCTATCTTTACTACCGCTTAAAATTGCCTCCACTGTTTGCTGATCAACAACCTTGGCTGTTTTGCTATCCGGATAATGGGATAAATCAGAAGAAACAACCAATAAAGTTTTCTCATCAAAATTGGCGGCAAGCACTTTTGCTAATAATTCCAAAGTGCTCTCACTTGCTTGGCCAATCAAAATAGGAACGATTTTAAAATCAGATAACACCATTTGTAAAAATGGCAACTCAACTTCTAAACAATGCTCATTATCGTGAACCCCGCGATTAACAATGATTTTCTCTTCCGGAGCCAAAATTTTATTAATTAGTGCTTTATCTACCGCCACCTTGCCTAATGGCGTCTGCCAAAAATCACTATCATCAATAGCCGCTCCTTCAAAAAACGCTTGGTGGGATGGACCAATTAAAACCACTTTTTTAAAATCGTTATCTTCAATTTGAGCAAAACCAAAAGCGGCCGTTTGCCCTGAATATTCCCAACCGGCGTGAGGAACAATAAGAATTGGAAATGGATCGTTCTCTTTTTCTATTTCTTGTTTCGCTACTGACAAGAATTTATCCGCCATCACCCGTAAATCTTTCTCTCTTTGGGGATAAAACTGACCGGCAACGGCTGGTTGACGAATAATCACTTCTTTAACAAAATTATTTTCATTTTCTATTTTAAACCTATTCGGTAAAACTAACAATAAACCAATCCCAATAAATAAAAGAATCACCAACAACGAAAAAATAATCGGCCACCACCTCTCCACTTCTTTATTGTATAATATTAAAAGCTCAAAGTTAAAAATAAAGAACATTGTTGAATTGTTATATTGTTGCATTGCTAAAATCATCGCCGTCATTAGCCTCGCAAGGAGTCACCCTGCGAGGCTAAACCTGCTATCCTGGGGATCCGCCGGCTGGGGCGGAGACTCCAGAATCCAATGTCATTCTCATGAAACTTGTCCTTGTGAAAGCGGGGAATGGGAATCTATAGAAATACTTAATAATTGATACTAACTTAATTATGGATAAGCATTATCAACCTCAAACAGTAGAACCTAAAATTAATCAATTTTGGGAAAAGGGTGGTTATTTTACTCCTAAGATTGATCCTCAAAAAAAACCATTTGTTATCACCATCCCCCTACCTAACGTTACTGGCAGTCTTCATGCCGGTCATGCGATGTTCGTCATTGAAGATATTATGGCTCGTTTTCATCGCCTGAAAGGTGAGCCAACCCTTTGGATTCCCGGCTTTGACCATGCCTCCATCGCCGTTGAATATTTAGTCACCAAACAGCTTAAAAAAAGAGGAAAAAATAAAAATGAAGTTGGCCGGGAAATGTTTTTAAGAGAAGCAACCAAATTTGCTAATGACTCCCGTAATTATATTCGGGAACAATTAAAAACTCTGGGATTTTCTCTTGATTGGACCCGTGAAGCTTATACCTTAGACCCAATTCGTTCCAAGGCCGTCGTTGAAGCGTTCAATAGATTGTATCATCAAGGTCTCATCTATCAGGGAAAGCAAATTGTCAACTGGTGCCCTCATTGCCAAACAGTCCTTTCTGATTTAGAAAATATCCATCGGGAAGAAAAAGGATACCTTTACTACATTAAGTATGGTCCGATAACTATTGCCACCACCCGGCCGGAAACAATGTTTGCCGATGTTGCTATCGCTATTCACCCCAGCAATAAAAAATATCAACACTTAGTCGGAAAAACTGTTCCCCTGCCTTTAACCAAGCGTAAAATTCCCGTTATTATCGACGAAGCAGTTGAGCCAGAATTTGGCACCGGCGCTTTAAAAATCACCCCCGCCCATGATGAAGTTGATTTTGAAATCGGCCAACGCCACCATCTAAAAGCGCTCTCTGTTATTGATAAGAATGGACAATTAAATAAATTAGCCGGCAAATATGAAAAAATGAAAATTAAGGAAGCCAGAGAAAAAATAGTCAATGACCTCAAAAAAGCAGGTCTAATTGAAAAAATTGAAAATATTAACCATAGCCTCGGCCACTGTGAGCGCTGTGGCACAACCACCGAATCAATAATTTCCCAACAGTGGTTTGTAAAAACCAAATCATTAGCCAAAAAAGCAATCAAGGCAGTAAAAGAAGACCAAATCAAGATTATCCCTAAGCATTTTGAGAAAATTTATTTCCACTGGCTTTCCCATATCCACGATTGGTGTATTTCCCGCCAGCTTTGGTGGGGACACCAAATACCAGTTTGGTATAGGCAATCAAAAACAAAAAATAGGCAAAATAAAGAAATCTTCGTTGGGGAAAAACCAAAGGGATCGGGATGGGTTCAGGATCAAGATGTCCTTGATACCTGGTTTTCCTCATCGCTATGGACAATGTCAACTTTAGGATGGCCCGAAAACACAGCTGACTTCAAGCATTTCTACCCCACCACTGTTCGCGAAACAGGCTATGACATTCTCTTTTTTTGGGTCGCCCGGGAAATTATGATGTGTTTAGAACTATCGGGTCAAATTCCTTTTAAAACTGTTTATCTCCATGGCTTGGTCCGTGACGAAAAGGGACGAAAATTTTCTAAAACAAAAAGTATTGGCTTTGATCCTCTACCAATAACGAAACAATACGGCACCGATGCTTTAAGAATGGCTTTGGTTTATGGCAATGGCGCCGGTAACGACATTGTTTTATCAATAGAAAAAACCAAGTCAATGCGTAACTTTGCCAATAAAATTTGGAACGCCGCCCGATTCATCGTTATGAACCGGGAAACTCTAAATCCGAAATCCGAAATCCGAAACAAATTCGAAATTCAAAGCTTGAAAATTCAAAACAAAGATGATCAACAAATATTAAAATCTTTAGAAAAAAATACCAAAAGTGTCACTACTCATATTGAAAACTACCGTTTTGGCCAAGCGGCTGAAGAAATTTACCAATTCTTCTGGCATGAATTTTGCGATCAGTATATTGAAAAAGTTAAAAACCGTCGCGACGAAGCCCAGCCTACTTTAATAAAAGTCTTAAAAACCTCTCTTATACTCCTCCACCCCTTTATGCCTTTTATCAGCGAAGAAATTTGGACCAATCAATTAAAAGAAAAAACACCGTTAGTAATTACCAAATGGCCGAAACAAAGGGGGTGAGAAACAAAAAATGCAAGTCCAAAAAAAGGATGGCCGGTTAGAAGAATTTGACCGTAATAAACTTAAACAAAGCATATTAGCCGCAGGAGCCAACGAGAATGAAGCGGAATCAATTACCGTTCAGCTTGAGAGCTGGGCGCCGAGTATGGCAATAAACAACGCCGTTCATTCCCAGGTTATCCGTGCCAAGACTATTGAATTGCTAAAAATAACCAATCCTGTTGCCGTCAAAACTTACGAAGAATACCGAAAAGAAGCAGGAAGCGCTACATAAAAGATTTTTCTTACAATACAACGAAGTATTAGGAGAAAAAAAGCTTATTTAAGTTTTATTTCAAAACATAATCACCTTGGCCTTTTTGGGGTTATTATGTTCACTTTGTTCACGCCAACCCCATAAGGTCGGAAGAAAAATGTATGCAATTTTTCTTTAATGACCTCATCTTAGGCGAAATAAGGCTATTAGCCTTCAGAGCCTTATTATCTCCCCATTTTTAAAGAAGGGGGTTTTTAATGCTCTTTGCCAACTCCAACCATAATAAGCAGCTTCAATCATTTTGCCAATCTCAAAATGAGCCACTAACAAAATAGTTTTATTATAATGGCACCTTTCCATATAAGAAAGCACTCTCTGAGCCCTTATAAGAAGTTTAGGAAAATTTTCTTCTCCTTTTACCCCCCAAAAATGAACTGCTCCATCCCACGCCAATAAATGAGAAGCATACTTTGGCTTTTCTTTTTCTTCCTTGCCCGTTAAAATCCCAAAATCTCGCTCTGCTAACAAAGAAAAAGTTTTAAAATTAAAATTAGGTCGATCAATTACCTCCTTAATAATTTGAGCCGTCTCCACCGCCCGTCTAAGCGGCGAAGAATAAAAAACCTCAATCTTCTCGTCACGCAATCTTTCTCCCGCCTCTTTAGCTTGCTTTCTCCCCAAAACAGTCAAACCAGTCTCCCGGTGACCGTTAATAATATGTTTAGCATTATCCTCATCTTCTCCGTGCCGGACCAAAAACAAATTAAGATGATACATTGTTAAAAAGCTCAAAGCTAAAAATAAAGAACATTGTTGAATTGTTATATTGTTACATTGCTAAAATCATCGTCGTCATTAGCCTCGCAAGGAGTCACCCTGCGAGGCTAAACCTGCTATCCTGGGGATCCGCCGGTTGGCGGAGACTCCAGAATCCTTATTTAAATTTCTAATTTTTAATTTTTAATTTTTATTGAATTTTCAATTTTAAAATTCGTTAATTCGTTAATAAATAATAATTCTCAATTTAAAACTTAAATCTCTCTTTTTATATACTCATGG
>PEZH01000013.1 GCA_002774085.1 Candidatus Shapirobacteria bacterium CG09_land_8_20_14_0_10_38_17
ATCAAGTTCAGAATGACGGTTAACAATATAACAATTCAACAATGTTCTTTATTTTTAACTTTTGACTTTGAACTATCTTATTATGCGTTATTTAGGAATTGATTATGGCCGGAAAAGAATCGGGGTAGCTTTGGGTGAAGATGGGATGGTTAAACCATTATTGGTTTTTTTAAATGATGATAAGGTGATAGAAAAAATTAGAAATTTGTGTGAACAGGAAGAAGTGGATGGGGTAGTGATAGGGGTAGTTGATAATTTTAGGGGAGAAATTAGTAAATTTACCCAGAAATTGAAAGAAATAATCAATTTGCCAGTGATTTTCCAAGATGAAACTTTGACAACCAAAGAAGGGGTTGATAAGATGATTAAGAGCGGAACTAATCGAAAAGCAAGGCGAGAAAGAATTGATGCTATTGCCGCCGCGGAAATTTTAGAAAGCTATTTCAAGAAAGTAAATGTAAAATGCAAAAAAACATTGTTAAATTGCTACATTGTTACATTGTTGTAGATTGAATGTAACCGTCATTCCCGCCTAGCCGGCGAGGCTGGCCCGCCTCATCGGCGAGGCTGGCTGGTAATCCGCCAGCTGGCGGAGAATACAAGGCGAAACAAAATAACACAGGCTTTAGCCTGTGTGTAGTTTATTTTAAAGGGGGGTGAAGATGTTTAAAGATGTTATTGCTCCAGTTCAGGCTTGGCTTTTGTCTCAAGGACGCTGTGTGGGTTGTGGGGCACCTTTATCCAAAGGGAAGCGAGAGGAAATAAAAGGGAATATGGTGAAGGTAACTTGTAAGTGTGGAAGAATTTTTATTTATGATCCCGGGGCCAAGAAATACAGACGGGCATTGTTTGAAGAGGTCTGATCATTTTTATGGAGAAGATTTGGGTTATTTTTACTTTGTTGTTTTTCTTGGCATCGGCGGCGGGAATATTTGGTTTTTACCGATTTAGTCTTTCTCCTGTTAGTCTCGATCAACGCCAGGAACAAATGTTTGTTATATCTTCCGGTGAAAGTCTTATTTCTATAGTGAGAAGATTAAAGGAAGCTGGTTTGGTCAGAAACGAGAAAATTTTTTTGTTTGAAGTTAGACGGATGGGTTTAGCTACTCAGATTGAGGCCGGTGATTTTCGGTTGTCGCCGATGATGGACTTGCGGAAGCTTATTTTGGCGTTAACTTCGGGCAGTGTTGATGTTTGGGTAACTATTATTCCCGGTTGGCGGGCAGAGCAGGTTGCTGCGGAACTAAAGGAGAAGATATCTGGTTTTGAGTCATTATGGGTGGGAACATTAAGGGAAAAAGAAGGGTATTTGTTTCCCGACTCCTATTTGATTCCTAAAACGGCCACCTTGGAAGAAGTGTTGAAAATTATTAATCTTAATTATAGTAAAAAAGTAACTCCGCAAATTATTAAAGAAGCAGAAATAAAGGGTTTGTCGGAAAAGGAATTGATAATTTTAGCTTCATTAGTGGAAAGAGAAGCAAAATTTACTAATGATCGTTATCAGGTAGCGGCGGTGTTATTAAATAGGATAAATGCCGACTGGCCCCTGCAAGTTGATGCTACGGTTCAATACGCTCTAGGTAGTGATAGTTGTCGGGATAACATAGATAAAAGTTGTCATTGGTGGTCTGAAATCGGCGGGGACCATATTCGGCAAGTTGATTCTCTTTTTAATACTTATACTTATAAGGGTTTACCGCCAATGCCAATTTGCAATCCTTCACTTCAATCTATTGAAGCAGTAATAAAAGCTCCTCTTGATTCTCCATACTGGTATTATCTTTCCGATAAAGAAGGAAAAGTTCATTTATCAAGAACATTAGAAGAGCATGAAGAGAGTATTAAACAGTTTTTCCCCTAAGGAAACTGGCATTATTGTTGTTAATTTGGAGAAACTATGTTATAGTATTATTCACCTTCTTGATATTAGCTTGTGTTTGTTGTAAAATAAATCCGTTTTGGACTACCAAGAATACAGAAAGAATTAGTCTTAATTTTTATTTTCTTATCCCAATATGAGATTGGGATATTTTTGTAGTTAATTTGGGAATAACATTTTTTCTAAATGGAAAAACACCAAAAAAAAAGACGATTTTTTTTAGGCAGGAAATATTCTGCTCTTCCATCATTAGATTTATTAGCGATCCAGAAAGAGTCGTGGCAACAGTTTTTGGACAAGGGGATAAGAAAAGGATTAGATAGTATTTCTCCTATTGAAGATAGGAGCGGTAAAAAGTGGCAATTAACATTGGGCGAATGTTATATTTCTTCTCCTACTATTTCAATTGAAGAAGCGCTTAAAAAAAGGCTTTCTTATAATGTGCCTGTGGAAATAGATGTGGCTTTGACTCACAAGCTGAGCGGTCGGATTTGGAGTAAGAAAATCTATCTTTTTGATTTACCCCAAATGACCCCTCGGGGCACTTTTATTATTAATGGGGTGGAGAGGGCGATTGTGATCCAAATTACCCGTGCTCCCGGTGTTTATTTTAGTTTAGAGGTAGATAAGCGAACCGGTCGAGCGATGGCGCAAGCAGAAATTCGTCCCCTATATGGTTCATGGTTGGAGTTTATGGTGGGTAATAATGACGTGATTTCTGTGCGTATTGATCGCCGTCATAAATTACCGGTTACTCTCTTTTTGCGTGCTTTAGGCTTAATTGATGATAAGGAAATTATCGGTCAGTTTTCCGATTTTATTATTCCCACATTGGCTGTCGATTCTGCTAAAACCCGTGATGAAGCCTTGATAGAGATTCATCAAAAAATGCGGCCGGGAGAACCATCACTTTTAGAAAATGCCGAAGATTTTTTTTCTAATCTCTTTTTTAATCCCCGTCACTATGACTTAAGTAAGGTAGGCCGTTTTAAAATAAATAAACGATTGGGATTGGATATTGCTAATACCAGCGAGAATTATGTTTTAAAAAAGGCAGATATTTTTGCCACCCTGTCATATTTAATTGATTTACAAAAAGGCAGGGGAAAGGTTGATGATATTGATCATCTTGCTAATCGTTATCTTCGCTGTGTAGGAGAGCTTATTGCCCAAGTGCCTTTTCGTGTCGGCTTAGCCCGTTTTGAGCGAATAATTCAGGAGCGATTAATTCTTTTATTTGAAAATAAAATCAACCTTTCTTTTCTTGTTAACAGTCGACCGATTATCGCCGCTATTAATCAGTTTTTTCGCACTAATCGTCTTTCGACGATTTTGGATCGGACTAATCCCCTATCGGAGTTAGATAATTTACGGCGTTTGTCGGTTATGGGTCCGGGAGGATTAACGCGGGAGAGAGCTCCTTTTTCAATTCGGGATGTTTCTTCATCGCAGTATGGTAGAATTTGCCCGGTGAGAAGCCCAGAAGGACAAAATATTGGCTTGGTTACTTATTTGGCGCTTTTTGCCCGTGTTAACGAATATGGTTTTTTGGAAACCCCTTATAGAAAAGTTAAAAAAATCAAAAGAGGGAATAAGGTGAAGGTAAGAGCGACCGATGAGATTATATATCTATCTGCTGATGACGAAGAAAGTTACTATATTACCAGTGGTGACGTTGCTGTTGATAAAAATGGCCATTTTTTAGATAGTTTAGTCCCCGCCCGTTATCATGGCGAATTTATTGAAATTCCCGTTTCACGGGTTCAATTAATAGATATTTGTCCTCAACAAGTAGTCGGTGCGGCGGCATCTTTGATTCCCTTTTTGGATCACGATGAGCCGGCACGAGCGTTAATGGGTTCGCATATGGCTTGTCAAGCAGTGCCGTTGGTTAAATGTGAAGCGCCGATAGTAGGCACAGGGATGGAGAAGGTTATTCCTGAAGCGATGGAACAGATAGTGCGAGCTCGTCATTCAGGAAAAGTGATTTATGCTGATGGGAAGCGAGTCGAGGTTAAGTTAGACAAGCCGTCAAAAATAAAGAAGGAAATTTATCCCATCCAAAAATTTGTTCGTACTTCACCGTATGGGACTTGTTATTCTCAGCGACCGGTGGTTAGTATTGGCGATAGAGTTAGGAAAGGTAGCTTGCTTATTGACGGTCCGGCTTGTGATCAAGGGGAATTAGCTTTAGGGAAGAATCTTTTAATTGCTTATTGTTTATATGAAGGTTTAGGATTTGAGGATGCCATTGTCATCTCTGATCGTCTACTTTACGAGGATACTTTTACCTCGATTGCTATTAATGAATATCATGCGGAAGTGGCGGAGACCAAATTGGGTCCTGAAGAATTAACTGCCGATATCCCCAATATCTCCGAACCAGAGTTAGCTCATTTGGGTTCTGATGGTATTGTCGTTATTGGCTCTTTTGTTAAACCTGGTGATATTTTAGTGGGTAAGATTGCCCCTAAAGGGGAGACAGAATTAACAGCCGAGGAGAGATTATTACGAGCCATTTTTGGAGAAAAAGCACGAGAAGTTCGTGATACTTCACTTCGTCTTCCCCATGGGATTGAAGGAATTGTTATTGGCGTGGACATATTAGATAGAAAAGAAGAAAAAGAATTTGCCCGAGGGATTGATAAAGTGGTCACCGTAAAGGTAGCGCAAATGCGAAGGATAAAAGTAGGCGATAAATTAGCTGGTCGTCATGGCAATAAAGGAGTAATCTCTAAGATTGTTCCTCAAGCAGATATGCCTTATCTTTCCGATGGGACACCGGTAGATATCATTATTTCTCCCCTTTCGGTTTTATCAAGGATGAATTTGGGGCAACTTTTGGAGGCTCATTTCGGATGGGTGGCGAAGCAATTAGATTATAAAGTAGAATTGCCGGTTTTTGAAAAGTTTGATGAACATTTTTTGGAAAATGAGTTTAAAAAAGCGGGAATGCCCACCGATTATAGGACTGTTCTTTATGACGGCCGTACCGGTCAACCATATAAAGAAAGAGTAGTCGTCGGTATTGCTTATATTTTAAAATTGGTTCATATGGTTGAGGATAAGGTTCATGCCCGCTCGACCGGGCCTTATTCGTTAGTAACTCAACAACCCTTAGGAGGTAAGGCTCAGATGGGAGGGCAACGCTTTGGGGAAATGGAGGTTTGGGCCTTGGAAGCTCATCGGGCGGCCCACATGTTACAAGAAATGTTAACTATTAAAAGTGATGATGTTAGCGGCCGAGGCAAGGCTTTTGAAGCTATTGTTAAGGGTATGCCTATTCCTAAATCAAAAGTGCCTGAGTCATTTAAGGTTCTACTTTCTGAACTTAAAAGTTTAGGTTTATCAATAACGCCGCAGGGAACGATAGAAGGAAAAGAAACGGTGGAGGAAGGTGAATAAGATACATTATTAAAGAAGTTCAAAAATATGGATCAGCAAAATGATATGGCCGATTTTAAGGCCTTACGAATAAAATTAGCCTCACCGGCAGAGATTAAATCTTGGTCTCACGGTGAAGTGACTAAGTCAGAAACCATTAATTATCGGACATTGAAACCCGAAAAAGATGGTCTTTTTTGTGAACGTATTTTTGGTCCTACTAAGGATTGGGAATGTTATTGTGGTAAATATAAGAGCCGTCGGTATGAAGGAGTGATTTGTGATAAGTGTGGTGTGGAGGTAACACGCTCGCGGGTGCGCCGTGAGCGAATGGGTCATATTAAGTTAGCAACTCCCTGTGCTCATGTTTGGTATTTTAAGGGCTCTATTTCCCCTCTTTCAATTTTATTAGGAGTTTCCAACAAATATCTCCAAAAAGTGATTTATTTTATTTATTATTTAATAGTAGATGTTGATGATAAGGAGAGAAGTAAGGTTTTAGCCAATTTAGGGAGAGAAGGAAAGAAAGAATTAGATAAAATAGAAATCCAAAAAAAACAAGAAATTAGACAGATTAACAAAGAAGGGGAAGAACAGGGAAGGAAGATTGAGGAGAGAATTAAAAATAAAGAGACGCGGATGTTGGCCCGTGCCGAGTTGAAGCTGCAAATTAAAAGAAAGGTTCAACAGATGATTTCCAAAAAAGACCAGCAAAAAGAAAAAACAGAAGAACTTTATAAATTTTTAAGCGAGAAAGTTAAAGAAATTGGTTTTTGCTCTTTTTTAAGCGAAGACGAATTTTCTACTTTATGTGAGTATGGAGCTGTTTCCTTTTTTAAGGCGGAAATGGGAGCAGAGGCAGTTTTAAAAGCCGTTGGGAAAATTGACCTGGCAAAAGGGTTACGGGAGTTACGCCAGGAGGTAGCAAGAACCAGGAGTAAAAGTAAAATAGAGAAACTTCATCAGCGCATTTGTTTGTTAAGTGATCTTTTGGAAGCGAAGATTGATCCTACTTGGACGATTTTGCGTGTTTTGCCGGTTTTACCTCCTGATCTTCGGCCAATGGTTCAGTTAACCGGCGGGAAATTTGCTACCTCGGACCTGAATGATTTATATCGGCGAGTGATTAACCGTAATAATCGCTTAAAGAATTTAATTGAGATTGGCGCTCCGGAAATTATTCTCCGCAACGAGAAAAGAATGCTCCAGGAAGCAGTTGATAACTTGATTGATGATTCTCAAATTAGGCATCAGCGGCAAATAGATCATCCCCTTCGTTCTCTTTCCGAGATGCTTCGTGGTAAAAAGGGAAGATTTAGGCAGAATTTATTAGGGAAAAGAGTTGATTATTCCGGCCGTTCCGTGATTGTAGTTGGACCGAAACTTAGTCTTAATCAATGTGGTCTCCCTAAGGGTATTGCCTTAGAGATATTTAAGCCTTATGTTTTGCGACAGATGATTTTGAATGATTTGGCTCCCAATATCCATTCTGCCAATACTATCTTGGAAAAGCGGCCCCTGGAGGTTTTTGATATTTTAGAAAAGGTAGTTGCTGATCATTTGGTTTTACTTAATCGAGCCCCTACTCTTCATAAGCTTTCTATACAGGCTTTTTATCCTGTTTTAGTTGATGGCTTAGCGATTCAGCTTCATCCCTGTGTTTGCTCGGGATTTAATGCGGACTTTGACGGTGACCAAATGGCGGTTCATCTTCCCATTTCTGCTGATGCCCAAAAAGAGGCTAAGGATTTTATGACGCCTTTATCTAATTTATTGAAACCGGCCGACGGATCACCGATTGCTGTTCCTACTTCTAAGGAAATGGCTTTGGGAATTTATTACTTGACCTCTCCCGATTCTAAATTGCCGAGGAAGGAAAGCGTATTAGGTCAAGATGAGGCAATGTTAGCATATCAAGAGGGGAAAATAGAATTACGTCAATTAATTAATGTCATGATTGAAGGAAAAGTTTTAGAAACAACAGTGGGAAGGATTATTTTTAATCAGGCTTTACCGCCGTTGATTAAATTTATCAATGACAACATAGACTCTAAGAGTTTAAAGTCAATATTAGCTTCGCTTTGGGGAAAAGAGGAGAATAAATTAATAATAGAAGCAATTGATAAGATTAAGGATTTAGGTTTTTGGGCCGGGACAGTCTCTGGGCTTTCTTTTGGTATTGCCGATAATATTATGCATCCTCAAAAAGATAAAATAATTAGAGTGGCGGAAGAACGAGTTTTGGGAGTGGAAAGGAGTTTTAATCAAGGTCAAGTTACCGCGGAAGAAAAACAGCGGTTGGTACAGCAAATTTGGATTGATACGACCGAAGAGTTGGCCGATAAAACTTGGCAGCTTTTTGATATTACTTCTCCGGTGCGTTTAATTATTGATGCTAAGGTGGGTCGGGCATCACGTAATCAGGTAAAGCAACTTTCGGCAATGCGGGGTTTACTGGTTGATCCCTTAGGGAAAATTGTTCTTTTGCCGACGAAATCAAATTTCCGTGAAGGGTTAGCAGTTTTTGAGTATGTTACTTCTGCTCGAGGGTCGAGGAAGGGATTGACAGATACCGCCTTAAAGACCTCAGACGCTGGTTATTTGACCAGGAGGTTGGTGGATACTGCCCATGATATGATTATTCGTGAAGAAGATTGTGGAACTAAAGAGGGGATTGAGATTAAGCGAGAAGGGTCGCGTGCCGATAAATTTGCGATACGAGTTTTGGGACGTGTTTTAGCGGCCGATGTTCGGTTAGGAAGAAAAATTATTTTAAGAAGGGGAGAAATTATTGATGAGGAGAAACTTTCTTTAATTGAGAAAAATAAGATTGATACAGTTTTGGTGCGTTCTCCGTTAACTTGTAAAGCTCCTTATGGAGTTTGTGCTCAATGTTATGGGTGGGACTTTTCCAATAGGAAAATGGTAGAAGTAGGCACACCGGTGGGTATTTTGGCGGCACAATCTATTGGTGAACCGGGGACACAATTAACCTTAAGGACCAAACATATGGGGGGTATTATTGGCATTGATGTTACCCAAGGCTTGCCGCGAGTAGAAGAACTTTTTGAAGTAAGGATGCCAAAGTCGTTGGTTCCTATTGCCGAAATTGATGGTCGGATAAAAATTAAAGAGAAAAATGGAGGTTATTTAATTGAAATCAGGGGAGAGAAAGAACGGCGGGAATATTATGTGCCCTTAGTGAATACGCCGATGGTGACTAATGGAGAGAAGGTTTTAGCGGGCACGCCATTGGCCAGCGGTTCATTGAATGTTCGTGATGTTTTGGCAATTCGGGGGATAAGAGCGGCCCAAAGATATTTATTGGATAGTATGCAGGGGGTTTACGAATTTCAAGGTGTTTCTATTAATGATCGTCATTTTGAAGTGATTATCCGAAAAATGAGCGATAAAGTGATGATTGAGTTTTCTGGAGACGCTCATTTTATGATAGGTAATTTTGTTGATTTATTAAAGTTTAGAAGTGTAAACAGAAAAATAAGAGCTCGAGGGGGTAAGCCTGCTCGGGGAAAGCGGGTAATTTTGGGGATTACCCAATCTGCTCTTCATACCGAATCTTGGCTTTCGGCGGCTTCATTCCAGGAGACCGTTTCTATTTTAAGAGAAGCGTCATTACAGGGTAAGGTAGATAATTTGTTAGGCCTAAAGGAGAACATTATTATTGGTCGCTTAATTCCCACTTCAAAAGAAAGAGTGGTGGTGGATGAGAAGAACTTAGAGTTTTGATGATATAATAAAGCTAGTTAATAGTTAAAAGTTTAAAGTTAAAAGTTAAAAATAAAAAACATTGTTATATTGTTAAATTGTTATATTGTTAAATTGTTATATTACTGAATTGTTACATTGCTAAATCATCGCCGTCATTCTGGTAATCCGCCGGCTGGCGGAGCATCCAGAGATTCTGGGCAAGCCAGAACCTTTTGGATGGATTCTAGACAAGCCAGAATGACAGGTGAGGTTATCAAAGAAAAAATGCCTCAGCATTTTTTCTTCCGACCTCATGGGGTTGGTGTGAACGAAGTGAACATGATAACCCCATACTTTTATTGATAATTAAAAATTAATTATTATGCCAACAATATCACAGCTAATCAGAAAAAAG
Source organism: Candidatus Shapirobacteria bacterium CG09_land_8_20_14_0_10_38_17 (assembly GCA_002774085.1). Lineage (GTDB taxonomy): Bacteria > Patescibacteriota > Microgenomatia > 0-14-0-10-38-17 > 0-14-0-10-38-17 > 0-14-0-10-38-17. The sequence continues at coordinate 9,390 of PEZH01000013.1, forward strand.
CGTCGCCGCAAAAAGCGTAAGACAAAAACTGCTTCTTTACGAAGTTCGTTTAACAACCTGACGTTGCGGAGAGTTAATACTATTAATCCTCAAAAAAGAGGAGTAGTTTTGCAGGTAAAGACAACTACCCCTAAACGCCCCAATTCGGCTTTACGAAAGGTAGCCCGAGTGAGATTATCTAACAGAGAGGAGATAACAGTTTATATCCCCGGCGAGGGTCATAATGTTACCGAACATGGGCGGGTCTTAGTTCGCGGTGGTCGAGTTAAAGATTTGCCGGGAATTAAATATCATTTAATTAGAGGTAAATATGATGTCGAGGGAGTGGTTGGTCGTAAAACTTCGCGGAGCAAGTATGGAACTAAGCAGGAAGGAGTGGGAGAAAAAAGTCAAGAGACAACAAGAGAAACAGCCGGAACAAGCCAATGATCAATGATAGATATTAAATGATAAAGACATATTGTTACCCTATTGATAAAATTCTAAATTCTAAATACTAAGTTCCAAATAAATACGAAGTACGAAATTCGAAATAAAGAAAAATTTAGAATTTAGGATTTATCTGATATTTAATATTTTATTATCCATTATTTATTAATTATTATGCGCGGTAAAAAAATAAAAATTAGAAAGGTTTCTCCAGATTTTGTTTACCAAAGTCAGTTGGTAAACAGATTAATAAATAAGGTGATGGTTTCGGGCAAAAAGACTATTGCCCAAAAGCATGTTTATCAAGCCCTTGCGGTGGCTCAAAAAAAGCAGAATGAGGAACCTTTGGAGATTTTAACAAAGGTAGTTGATAATATTAAACCGCGAATGATGGTGCGGCCACGACGCATCGGAGGAGCGGCTTATCAGATACCGGTATCGGTGTCGGTTCAACGTCAACTCTCATTGGCTATTCGTTGGTTAGTAGAAGCTGCCCGCGCTCGTCCCAATAGTGAATATCATACGTTTGCCGAGAAGTTAGCGGCGGAATTAGTTGATGCTTTTGAGGGAAAGGGGGGAGCGGTGAAGAAAAAGG
>PEZH01000049.1 GCA_002774085.1 Candidatus Shapirobacteria bacterium CG09_land_8_20_14_0_10_38_17
GCCAATTATTCCTACGGTTTTCATAATTCTATCTATATTTTATCAAATCTTTGATTTATGTAAAACAAGCCGCCGGCTTTATCAAATCAGAACAGTGTTATGGAAAGAAATATCAGCCTTCATTATCCTGAATTCCTTTGTCGTCATTCTGATCCGCCAGTACTATACCTAACAGAGCGTTCTTTTCTTTATCTCCTATTCCTCTTATCCCTCCTATTTCCCCTATTCTTAATCAGAGCAATAAAGAAAATAATACTTTAATCTAATGTAGCGGTTTGATTGTTAGTTAAGATGCGACGAGAAGGTTTATGCTCTTACCAGATTATTGGCTTTCTGGAGAGGTTTCTTGTAAACTCTATATTAAAATAATCTAACTATGGATATTTTGATTGGCACTAAAAACCAATATAAAGTGACGGAAATGGTATCTTTTTTGGGTAACTTACGGGGGTAAATATTCATTTCTGGAAAGAGCTAAGCCTGGAAGTTAAGGTTGAAGAAGATCAGACCTCTCTTATAGATTCCCACGGGCAAAGCCCGTGGTTCTCGCGTTTCGCCCTGTTCACTCGCTTATAGCGAGTGAACTATTGATATCGGTTTCATCCACGGCTATAAGCCGTGGATTTCACCTATCTTGAAATAAAAAATGCCGAGAAAAAAGCAAGGGAGATATCAAAATTGACCGATTGGTATGTTCTTGCCTCGGATGGAGGTGTTGATATCCCAGGATTAGGAAGAAAGTGGGACATATTAAGAAACCAAAGAATTGTTGGTGAGAACAAAACCGATATAGAGAAAGCGGAGAGGTTACTTAGCCTTATGAAAGGACTGAAAGGAGAAAAGAGAAAGGCTATCTATCGATTAGCATTGGCATTGGCCAAAAATGGTAATCTAATTTGGTCAATAGAACAAATTATCGACAAGGGCTATATTACCGAAAAACTTCCTGACCGAGCGATTCCCGAGTATCGTTGGATGGGTCATCTTTGGTACTATCCCCAATACCAAAGAGTTTTTAATAAGCTAAACGAAAAGGAGAAAGAAAAGACAAGAAAGCAGGCAGTAGAAATTACCAAGAATTTAAGAATAGCAATTAAAAAAATCTATCTTTCCGAGGGGGTAGCCTCTTAAAGCTCCGAAGTGGGATAAGAGTTTTATTTTTTCTTTACAATTACCCACCAATGATATTCTTTATCGCCTGGCTGACCTTCATATTCACTCTCAATGATCTCAAAGTTGGCCCGAGCAATCATCGTTCTGTACCGATTGGAACAAATCCTGTTGTTCTTCTCGAGGAATATGAAAAACTGAGTAAAGGGCAATAATTGCGTGGAAGCGCTCGTTATCAAGATGCATCCTTGAAAAATCACCTTCAACAAATTTTGCATCTGGAACATTCTCTTTTGCTCGCTCGATGTGTTTACGCGTAATGTCAATACCAGTAACTTTAAAACTTTTGCCTATAAGATACTTGTCAAAAGGAATGCCAATCCCACAACCGAAATCAAGGATTTTAGCGGCCCTTGGAACAAGACCAGCCAGGCGATTCAAGAATTTTTTCTCTATTTTGTTGGGTTGCGAATTTGTTCGAAAGTGGCTGACGTAGTCACCCTTTTTATAGCCTTCCTTAACGATTTTGCGAATATCTTTAGTCATAAAAATAAAACTTATTTCATCTAACGTTTGCGTATATTTGATGCTTTGCAAATCCGCCAGCTGGCGGAGGAGCAAAATATAGTTATAAAAGTTTTGATTGAATTATATTTCCATTTCTAAATTTTCCAGTATTTCCATTACTGTTTTTTCTATCAGCAAATGTTTTTTCTACAATATGCTTAGATATTTCCTCATCTAATTTATTTTTATAATTTAAGTAATTTTTTAACCTATTTTCTGCATCTTTTGCATATTTCTTTGAAATATCTATACCGATATAATTTGAACCTAATAATTTTGCGGCTAAACAAGTTGTTCCGCTACCAACATAAGGGTCTAAAACTATGCCTTTCTTATCATCTAAAATAGAGTAAATTATTCTTGTTGGTAAAACTAACGGAAAAGGCGCTGGATGTTCGTTTTTTCTTTCAGGCGGAAATCGCCAAATTGATGTTAATAATGCGTGTTTAGATTTTAACTCTTTACCAATTTTATTACCTTCAATTGGCTTGTAAAGCCAATATATTCTTTCGTCAATTTGCCAGAATCGCCAACCTCTGATGTTTGCGGCAATCATTCTATCCCAAATTATTTCTTGTCTTATGGCCCACTTTGTTTTTTTCAGCCATTCAATCGGATGAAACATTTTTCCTCTTACCCATCTTGTTTTGTGGTTATAAAAAAATGAGCCACCGGGTTTTGTGACTCTAAATATTTCATCTAATACTTTAGTCTGTTCCTCTTGATATACTTCCTCTGGCACATTGTCGTTGGCGATATTATATTTAACATTCCTTACTAACCATCCCTTGCTTTTTTCGCCCTTATTGTATGGCGGTGATGTAATTCCCAGGTCGATAAAATTATCGTCAAATTTTTTCAAAGTCTCAAAAGCATCGCCTTGTATTATTTTGTTTATATATTTCTCCATTACTTGTGTTTAATTAAAAAAAGATAAAAGTTTTTATTGAAATATTTTATATTTTTCTCAATAGCCTGTTTATTTAAATAAAAAATTTTTATTTTTGAATAATTTCCATAATGACTAAAATTAAAAGACGCCATTCTCGTATAAGTGCCGACGGTCCTTTTTTCGGGAAGCTGTTTTTTTAATTGTTGGCAGATAATACTAAAAGGAAATTCCAGAATGTATTGCAATTCACCATCTATAAATCCACTAGAGAGAATATTCAAATTTTCTTTAGCATCTTTTTTTAATCGTTCAATAGTGTAATCATTAAAACCACCCTCGCCATTTAATTTTGGTTTAGTTTTCCTTTGCTCGTAACTGTCAGTTTGAATATTTTTTGGCTTTGCCTCGCAAGCAATCGGTTTTCCGCCGATTGTAGAATTTTGCTTGAAACCATTATAACCTAATTTTTTTGGATTGTGCTGATAACCAGAGATAACAACAGTTATAAATTCCCTCAAACTAGAAGAATTTTTATCATTAATATATGCTGTTAGTAAATCCGTGAGAGACGAAATTAAATTATCTTTTGATTTATTTAGTAGCAGTTCACTCAATTCTTTGTGTGGTTTTGTCGCATAGTATATAACAATTTGGGCTAAATCTTCGTTCATAATATTTTTGTAATTATTAAATTAAAACTTTTATAATTATATTTTAACAAATTTTCGCGTTAGCGAAAAGAAAGAAAAAGCCATATTGCATATAACTGGTTATTATATGAACTCTTTTCTATAATAACCCAGCTTGATTCTACCTTTATTTTATTTTCTTAATTTTTTAATCAATTTGAAGCGCCTTGAAAAATTTTTGTTCTTTGCTCATTAATTCTTATTTTACCGCAACCATCATTTTTGCTCAACGACTTCGGAGATTTCTTTCCTTTCTTTTAAAACTTTTAGAAGTTGTTTCCTATGTCTTGTGCTTGAGATGGTTTACTTTTGAATAGATTGGTTATTTTGAGTTTTTGTGGAAATGGATTTAGCTTAGCCTTTTTTTCAACAGAAGATCAGACTATGCTATACTTTTTTCAGAGAGGAGGTGAAAATATGGGAGCATTTATGCCGATTCTTTTAGGAGGCATATTGGGCGGATTATTGCGAGGGGTGATGGGGATCGCCAAGAGCCTGATTACCAAGAAAGAAGAGTCAATTAATTACAGCTATTTCTTTTTGTCTTTGACGGTTTCCATTGTTATTGGTGTTATCGCCGCCTCTTTATGGCCGGAAGGAGATTTTCGGATTGCCTTGTTGGCTGGTTATGCCGGGGCTGATTTTCTTGAAGGCCTATTTAAATTAAAATTTAATCAGAAATTCACTGAGATTAAAGAATGAACTTCTTGATATCATTCTGATTTCTTTATTTATTTGAAAATTGATTCATTGATAATTCATTCGTAAATTGATAATTGGTAGTTGAGAATTATTTTTTGCCTCATTTCCTTATCATTATCTTCGTTGATTTCACTCTTTTGGTATAAGGCTGAAGTTGTTTCTTTAATTTCTGGCTTAGTTTGCCTTCATCATAAGCATTGCCTAATTTGATAATGTCAAAGACGGTTGCCTTATTTAATTCTCCTGATGCTTTAACAATTTTTTCTACTTCTTTTCTTTGGGGATCGTCCAAAAGGGGAAAACGGGTTTCTAATTGAGTGACAATGATAATTTGAGTTTGGCCCGACTTTATCCTTTTAGTTTTTTTCTTTTTTGCCTCGGCAATGATTTCTTCTTTGAGACTGTTAAGCGCTTTTTGCGCTTTTTCTTCTTTTTCTTGCCAATAAAGATATTGGATAGCTAAATCCTGAAGTTTATTGGCCATGAATCTACTATAACACAAGAAGATAATTATTTTTGACGATATTTAAGTCACCTGGTGCCTAAAAATATTCCTATTGAGCTTTATTTGGCGTTTACTCAATAATTTTGTATGGGGTTTTGAGAACCTATTTGGACATTTTGGGCGGTTACGCTCCCGTCAGAGTTTTTTTGGCCGAAGATAACTACTTGGCCTCCTTCTTTTGCTGAAAAATAGCTGAAGAAAATAGCTTATTATCCCTCGCTTATAGGAAATATCTGTCGATACCTACTAACATGCTATGAAGCATGTTAGTAATAGCATATTTTCTAAAGAAAAACTTACTTTAGATTTATTCCCAGGAAGCGATCCGCCAGCTGGCGGGCCAGCCTCGCCGGCTAGGCGGGCCAGCCTCGCCGGCTAGGCGGGCCAACCACAGGTTGGAGATAGAGCGATATCAATGAACGCGCGAAACGTGACACAAAGCGGAATACAAAACCCCGACCGTAAGGTCGTGGGTTTTTTATTTGAAGGATCCTAAAATTTCTTCACTCTTCTCCTAACGCTTTTTGATAAAGCTGATAGGCTTTGGTAAGGTATTGGCAGACAGCCTGGCCTTCTTCTAGCTGGTATATTCGTTGCCGTGGCCATTTAATTACCCAATCCTTTCCCGAGACCGTTATTTTTCCTACCACGGAATCAGCTGTTTTAGCTTCTTTGCCAGTCAAACAAGGAAGTTTCTCCCAGTCTTCCGAAAAAGGCGCTCTTTCAATATTAGTCATAAAAGGTAATTATATTATAGGTTTTTGTTTTTATCAAGAGTTTTTCTCTTGACTTTTTGGGTTTTCTTTGGTAAGCTATTTTCAATGCCGGTTACCTTATATAAACGTCAGCGCCAGATTTTGGATTTTATCAATCAATATATTCAAAAATTTGGCGTTTCTCCTACTTTGCAACAAATCGCCGAGGCCATTGATGTTTCTTCTTTAGCGACAGTTCATGAACATTTGGCTAATTTAGAAGGAAAAGGAGTTTTACGTCGTTATCGAGGCAAGGTGCGGGGCATTGAAATTTTAGATAAAGATTTAATTGCCGCCGGCGGGGTTAATCAAGTGGAGCTGCCTATTTTAGGATTTGTGGCCGCCGGTAAGCCGATTGAGCCCTATGCTGATCCGGAAGCTTCTTTATTTGTCCCTTCATCTTTAGCTTCGGGGAGAAAGCGTTCTTTTGTTTTGCAAGTTAAAGGTGAGTCAATGGTTGACGAGGGAATTTTAGATAGCGATTTTGTGGTTGTGGAAGAGCAAAATGAAGCTAAGGACGGTGATATTGTTGTGGCAGTTTTAGAAGAGGGCTTGGCGACAATTAAGCGTTTTTATCAGGAAAAAACTCGGGTGAGATTAGAGCCGGCTAATAGCAAGATGAAGCCGATTTTTGTCCGTAATGTAGAGATTAAGGGACGAGTGACCGGGGTGATTAGAAAATTTGGCGAAAATTTCTAATGATTAGAAATTTTTTTACCGCCTCTCAAGAATTTCTCTCTTCTTTTATATCCAAAGATAAGAACTAAAACAATAATTCCTAAAATGGCGACGGTGATTAGGCTTTCAATTTTATCTAAACCTCGAGCGATTGCTTGGTAAGCTTCGCCGGTTTGCCAGCCGATTAAAGTCAAGATAAAACTGCGAATGAAAACACCGACAATGGAGGCGATATAAAATTCGGGTATTGGGAAACGGATAGCGCCGCAAACACCGGAAATAACGGAAATAGGGATTACCGGAATTGCCCGTAAAGCGATAATCAACAATCCATCTTTTTTGGTTCCCCTAAACTTTTTTTGTAGCTGTTTGATATCTTGCCAGGAAAAACCAAGATAGTGGTGAAACTTTTCAATTAAGGGTTTGCCGCCAAAATAGGCAATAAAATAAACAATTCCTAAGCCTAAAGAGGCGGCGATAGTGTAAGGCAGAACAACTTTAAGTAAAGCTTCTTTTAAAACTTGTTCAAAGGGAATATTTTGAGGGATTAGCAAGAATCCTCCGGCCATAGTAATTAAGGGTGAGGGAATGGGGATAATCACCTGTTCAATGAGGCCCCCTAAGAATATGGCTAAGGGGCCGTTTTTGCCGATAGAGGCCAAAAGCCAGGTAGTTAGATTATTGATTACTTCAAACATATATAAAATAAATCCTAAACAATAAATAACAAATCTCAAATTACAAGTATCCAAACAATTTCTTTAAATGTCTTATTTGTTATTTGTAATTTGGTCATTGGTTATTGTTTGTATCTTGGTGCTTGTGATTTAGAATTTTAGCATCATTTAGTGCTTAGGATTTATGTAAATGTTATAATTTACAGTATGTCATTATATCTTGTTTCTACTCCCATTGGCAATAGAAAGGATATTACTCAAAGAGCGATAGAAACTCTTTTTTCAGTTGATTTGATTGCCTGTGAGGATACACGTAAAACCGGCTGGCTTTTGGCTTCTTTGTCAGACAAAAAGCTACCGCCACTAATTCCTTTTTATGAAGGAAATGAAGAAAGACAGGCCGCTCGTATTATTGAATATTTAAAGGCAGGTAAAGATGTGGCTTTAGTGAGCAATGCCGGAACACCAACAATTGCCGATCCGGGATTTAAATTAGTCCGCGAGTGTGTTCGTTTGAATATCCCTGTTTTGACTATTCCCGGTCCTTCGGCAATAATCGCCGCTCTTTCTGTTTCCGGTTTGCCTACCGATAAGTTTTTATTTTTAGGTTTTTTGCCCAAGAAAAAAGGTAAAATAAAGAAAATTTTCGCCGCTGCTAAAGATTTAGCCGATACTCCCCTATCGCCAACTTTTGTTTTTTACGAATCACCTTTTCGATTGGTAAAAACACTAAAATTAATGGAAGACATTTTGGGCGATGCTAAAGTGAGTATTTGTCAAGAATTGACGAAAATTCATGAAAAAATAATCTACGGTAGCTTGGATAAGGTTTTAAGACAAATAGAGGGTATGAAAATTAAAGGAGAGCTGGTGGTTTTGTTCTCCTGGCGTTAAACCTTAGTGTTTCAATGGTGTTTAACAGAGCGTCTGTGGCAACTAAGCAAGCTTGATGTTGAGGGAGATTTTAGCCCCAGTGATAATTTTGTCCTCCTAATTCTTTTGCACTTAAATTGATGCCAAAATTAAGGGTTAAATGAACTAAGTCATGAATGATCTGAGGCAGTAGTATCTCGGGAGGTGTTTTTGTTAACACGTTAAATGTTTTTTTTCTAACCGAAGCAAGATTACCGTAGTCATCATTTTCGAGAGTTAAGCCTACTTTTTTGGCTTTGCTGTTAAGTTTTGAGAATTTTTTAACTTTAATTCCTGATTGTTCAAGTGAAACAAGAACCTCTTCAATATCAGTGTTAGTAATTTCTGCGGGTTGGCCTTGGGAATCTAATTTTGTAAATATGTTGAGGGATTTTTCTAAGGGAGGGAATTGAGTGAAATAACAGGTAACGATATCTAAAAATTGTATTGTATCCCTGTTGCCAACAGAGGTTCCTTGGTATCTTTCTTGTATATCTTGTCGGCAGAATTCTTTGAATTTTTCTTTTGTTTCTTCCGTGAAATTAATTCCTCGGTGATGTTTAATAGCTGCCGCAATTTCTTGTAATTGTTCCGAGGGTGATTTTTCTACTTCTGCTGATGTTGGAAAGATCTCACCAGTTTCATTCATTTTGATCTTTGTTTTATATTAGCGCCCGTCCGGTCATAATTGTTGGTTGATTGATGCCCATTAGCTTGAGTACGGTGGGAGCAACATCAGCTAATATTCCCTGTTGGAGAACACGAGGTTGACCTAAATATTTTCTCCCGGCGACGATGAAAGGAACGGGGTTGGTGGAATGTTCGGTATCAATTTGGCCGGTAGAGAGATTAATCATTTCTTCGACATTGCCGTGGTCAGCGGTAATTAAAACAGTCCCGCCCACAGAAAGAGTATAGTTAACAATTTTACCCACACATTGATCGGTAGCCTCGCAGGCTTTAATACCGGCTTCCAGAATGCCGGTATGGCCAACCATATCGGGATTGGCGAAGTTTATCAAGATAAAATCCCAGCGGTTTTGGCTAATTCTTTTAATTGTTTCTTGGGTAGTTTCGAAAGCAGACATCTCCGGTTTTTGATCATAGGTTTCGACTGGCGGCGAGGAAACTTCATACCATTTTTCGTTTGCAAACGATTGCTCTCGAAAACCATCAAAGTAGTAAGTGACAAAACGCTCCTTTTCGGTTTCGGAAATATGGAATTGATGATTACTGTTTTGGGAAAGTACTTCCGCTAAGGGGAGGATAATTTGTCGTCGTGGGAAAGCTACTTTAGTAGGTAATTCTTTTTCGTATTCCGTCATTGTGGCAAAATATAAGTTTTTATAGGTCTTTTTTCTTTTAAAAGTTTTTATCCCCTTCAAGGGGGCATAGATTTTTTGGCCATAGCGTTCAGCATAAGGATCAAAGGAAGCTTTTTTAGGCTTATAGTCTTCAAAGTTTTTGAGGACAAAAGCCTTAGTTAATTGTCGGGGGCGATCGATTCGGAAATTAAAAAAGATAACCGCATCTTTATCGTTGATAGTCGCTATTGGCTGATTATGATCAACAATAACTGTGGGCTGGATGAATTCATCGGTTTCGTTGCGTTTATATGCTTGTTGAATAGCTTCATCGGGCGTCTTGGCGGTTAATCCCCTGCCTTCGGCGATGGCTTGATATGCTTTTTGAGTTCGTTCCCAACGATTGTCTCGATCCATAGCCCAAAACCTTCCCATCATTGTTGCTATTTTGCCTATCTTAAGCTCGGCCATTTTTGTTTCCACCTGTTCTAAAAAAGCGGAAGCGGCAGTGGGTGGTGAATCGCGACCGTCAGTAAAAAGGTGTAAGTAAACACGGGTTAATTTTTCTTCCTTAGCTAATCTTAAAAGGGCTAAGAGGTGTTGGGTGCTAGAGTGAGCGCCGGCAGCACCAATCATTCCCATAAGATGAAGGGCGCTGTTATTATTTTTGACCACTTTAGCTGCTTCTAAGAAAGCGCTATTTTTAAAAAAAGAACCATCGGCGATACTCATATTAATACGGACCAAATCTTGGTAGACGGTTCTCCCGGCGCCTAAGTTAAGATGGCCGGTTTCGGAATTGCCTTTTTCTCCCTTAGGCAAACCAACTGTCTCGCCGCAAGCAGTTAATTGGGTATGGGGGAATGAAGCCCAGAGCTTGTTAATATTGGGAGTTTTGGCTTGGGCGACAGCATTACCTTCAGTATTATTAGAAAGCCCCCAGCCATCCATAATAATGAGAATAACTGAGTGATTATTAAACATCGCTACATTGTTGGATTGTTACCTTGTTATATTGTTAACCGTCATTCTGAATTTAATTCAGAATCGGCAGGTTAATTATTAAAGATTGAAAATTGATTCAT
>PEZH01000021.1 GCA_002774085.1 Candidatus Shapirobacteria bacterium CG09_land_8_20_14_0_10_38_17
TATCTTTCTCTACGGGATTCTTCTCCCTCCCGCCTATGATTCTGGATACCTCTGGGCAAGCCAGAGTTACCAGAATGACGACTTTAACAATTTAACAATGCAACAATGTAACAATATAGCAATGTAACAATATAACAATTCAACAATGTTCTTTACTTTTAACTTTTAATTGTTTCCTGCTATACTTCTTATTAAGAAAAAACTATGACCAAAATTAAAAATTTCTTTTCTCGTCTTAGTAAATTAACCCTACTTCATCCGCTTTTGGTTTTGGTTCTTGCTTCTCTTCTCTCAGCTTCTCTTCTCTACTTGCCTTTTGTTTTCCATCTTAACTCATTCTTAGGCCTAAGATATCCAGAAAAGTTTAATTTCTCTACTATTCTTTTAAACTTCGACAGCCTAAATTATATAACTGTCGCCAAAACTTGGTATAATCCGCAAAAAATAACCACCTTATTCCCTAATACTCCGGCAAATTATTTTCCGGCCCATTTCCCTGCTTATCCGGCTCTAATCTGGCTAATTGCCCAAATACCGACTGTTGATTTTCCCCACGCCTCAATTATTGCCACCCTAATAACGTCCGTAACCGCCAGTGTTGCTTTTTACTACTTAATAGTTCTCATTTTAAAAGACAAGAAAAAAGCCCTCAATCTATCCTTACTATTTATCCTCTTTCCTGCCCGCTGGTTAGTAGTTAAAAACGTTCCCAGTCCTGAACCGCTCTTTATCACCTTGGTTTTAGCCGCCGTTTATTTTTTTAAAAAAGAACAATACGCTAAAAGCGCCCTTTTTACCATCTTAGCCCAAATAACTAAAAGTCCGGGGATTTTATTAGCAGGCAGTTTGGGATTAACAGCCACTATCAAAATTTACCAAGAAAAGACCAATCTTAAAAAAGCAGTTAAAAAATTCTGGCCTATTTTAATTACCCCCTTAGGATTAATTGCCGTATTCTCCTTTTACAAATTAACTACCAGTGACTTTTTCGCCTATTTCAAAACCGGCAATAATATTCATCTCTTCTGGCCACCTTTCCAAGTTTTTAATTTTCAAGGAGAGTGGACAAACACTATCTATCTTGAAGACGTTTATTTAATTTACTTATTAGGAGCGGTTCTTCTTTTTGAACTTTATAAAAAATATCAAACGGATATTCTTTTTATTTTCCCCGCTATTTTCTATTTTTCAACCTGCTTTGTCGCCCATCGCGATATCAGCCGCTATCTTCTCCCCGCCGTCCCTTTTTTACTATTAGGAGGAGAAAAATTTTTTAACAATAAAAAGTTTATCACCGCCTTAATTATTTTATTGCCCGCCTTATTTTTATATGCTATTAACTTCATCAGCTTTAATGTTATGCCTCTTGCCGACTGGACTCCTTATCTGTAAAGTTAAAAATCAAAAGTCAAAAATTAAAAGTTAAGAATAGTAGTGAGGAGAAATAGCTTTTTCCTAACTACCAAATTCTAACTACCAATCCCTATTACGAAGCCTTCTTTTTCCAAATCACTCGGTTATACATCAGCCAATTATAGGGTAAAACCATAAAAACAATAATCAGCGGCAAATAAAGCTGGCGGTATTGAGTCCCAAAAAGAAAAGTTAACAGCGTTCCCATCACTGTCTGAATTACCAAGGCACCAGAGGAAGTTAAATTAAACTGAAGAAACTTTTTCAAAATTGTCATCGATTTTGTAAATTTCTGCTGTGAAAAAGTCCAAAGATTATTCCAGGTAAAATTAGAAATAATCGCTAATTCTGTTGCCAAAAGCCAGATAAACCCTTCAAGAAACCCTAATTTAGCAAAAAGCCAAAGGCCAAAAGCATTAACTAAATAACCAATAAAACCAACGACACTAAATTTTAAAAATCGGCTTGTTGTTTCATCGTTTAAACGGCAAAGAATAACGCTATGAAAAATATCTTTGGCTGTATCAGGAGCAATCTTTGACGATCCCACTTTCCGTAATTTAAATTTAAGGGGAATTTCTTTAATTTTCGCTCCCAAATTAACCATTTTGTATAAAAATTCCAGTTTATAACCAAATTTTTTTGAATAAAGATGATCCATATCCATTCGGTCCACAAAACCTTTTACTCGCGAAGCCTTAAGACCGGTAGTGGGATCGGTAATCTTAAAAAAAGCTTTGGAGGGGAAAAAAAGGATAAAACGAGCCACAAGACCGCCCACAAGAGCAAAAAACTTTCTCTTAATTCCCCAACCTTCAGGCACCGAACCCCCTTTAATTTTGCGCGAACCCAAAACATAATCATAGCCTCTATTAATTTCCGAAAGTAAAACAGGAATCGTCTCTGGCGGATGCTGAAAGTCACCATCAAACTCAATCACCACATCGGCGCTAAGCTTCTCCATCGCATACTTAAATCCAACCACGTAAGCGTAACCAATCCCCATCTTTTTAGGGTTAAGATAAAGATAAAGATCGGCATGCTTTTCTTGAAGCTGTTGAACAATTTTATAAGTACCATCAGGAGAGGTATCATCAACCACTAAAAGCTTCATTTGCCAATTTTTAATTAAGGGAAAAATCTTGGCAAAAAGATACTTAATCATCTTCCCAATTGTTTCCGCTTCGTTATAGGTGGGAATAATAACAACCGCTTTAGGTTTTACCATTTATTTTAAAATACAATATTTTTTGTAAAAAAACAAGAATAACAGCTTAGACTCGCCCGACCCCTAAATATTCAAAGCCCATTTTCTCAAGTTTTTCTTTAGAGAAAATATTACGGGCATCAAAAATCTTTTTCCCAACCATCAATTTTTTTACTTTATTAAAGTCCATTTTAGCAAAAAGAGGATCGTCATTTAAAACTAAAAGCCAGTCGGCTTTCTTAACCACCTTCTCCCCACTTCTTCTTAATTTCAGCTAATTTTTCTGCTGGCCGGTTTTGGTTGTAATCGTTCATAAAAGAAAAAAGCGATTTTTTAAAACCATTTTTTGCCCCAAAATCAGCTAACGCCACCACATCTTTGGGAAAACAAGAACCGCCGTAACCCAAACCCGGATACCAATAGCCACCGCCAATACGAGCGTCAAGACTAATACCAGCAATTATCTCCTCAACATCGGCTCCGACTTTCTGAGAAAAGTCGGCAATTTGGTTGGCAAAAACAATACGCAGGGCTAAATAAGCATTAGCGGCATATTTAGTAAACTCGGCGCTTTCAAGACCCATGGTTAAAATTGGCGCCCCAAAAGGAGTGTGAAACTTTTTTAAAAGATTAATTGCTTTTTTATCCTCGCTACCGATAATGATCCGGCTGGGATGAAGGGTGTCTTCAACCGCCTTTCCCTCCCTTAAAAATTCCGGGCAAAAAGCCAAACTAAATTCCGTCCCCGAACTCTTTTTCTTCTTAATAATTTCCCCTACTTTTCTGGTCGTGCCCGGCAAAACAGTGCTTTTCACCACTACCGTGATTTGGCCTGGCCAAAGATTTTCCTCTAATTCCCTGGCCACCGCCAAAACATAGGCAAGATCAATGGAACCGCCTTTTTGGGAAGGAGTGCCAACACAAATAAAAACTGCCGCCGGCTTTTCTTTAATCTCCTTAAGAGAAGAAAAAAAAGAAAGCCGACCGCTCCTGATTTCTTTTTTTAAAAGCGGAGCTAAGCCTGGTTCAAAAAAAGGTGGTTGCCCCTTTTTTAACATTTTTAACTTTTCCTCGTTATTTTCCACCAAAAAAATCTGATGGCCCAAGGAAGAAAGAACCACCGCCCAAGTTAAACCCACATAACCCGCTCCCACCACCGCTATTTTCATAATTTATCAATTTAACTTTAAGCTAAATAAATTATATCATCCTCAACTTTGCTACTAGTTTTTCCCCTTCTTCGCCGGAAGGTTGAGGTAATTTCTCTTTCGGATAAAAAGCAATTTTCCCCCGAGAATCAGGAAAAAGATGAATATGGGCATGGGGCACTTCTAAACCATAAATCCAGCCCATCACAAACTCTATTTTTAAAACTTTGCGATAATGATTGGCAATCTTGTTAACCACGGCAAAATATTGACCCACTAAATCATCGGGCATATCCCAAACCCAACGGTAATGCTTTTTGGGAATTATCAGGGTATGTCCTAAAACCCAAGGATTAATATCTAAAAAGGCCAAAAAAATCTCGTCCTCGTAAATCTTAAAACAGGGAATTTTCCCCACTGCAATCTGGCAAAAAATACAGTTGACCATATTTATTATTAAGGCGCAATTTGTTATTCTGCTACCAACCGGCGTGTCAAAATCACCCCTTTAAAGTCATTCCTGAAGATAGCCCATGACAGGTTCTGATGAAAGTCAGAATCAAAAATGATCTTGAATTAAATTCAGGATGACAGTTAAGGATATCGTCATTCTGGTAAGCGCAACGTATCCAGAATCAACCAGAGGATTCTGGACAAGCCAGAATGATGGCACATTTTGTCATTCTGGTAAGCACAGCGCATCCAGAATCGATTCTGGAGTCTCCGCCAGCCAGCGGATCCCCAAAATGACGACCTTAGCAATATAACAATATAATTTATTTGAAATATAGCATAAAGACTTGATAGAATACAACTTATGACCATCCACCTCCTTACTCTTTTCCCAAAAATGTTCCGGGGGCCGTTTGCCGAGAGCATTATTAAACGGGCTCAGGAAAAAGGATTAGTGGAAATTAAAATCCATAATTTGCGCGATTGGGCTATTGATAAACGGGGCACGGTTGATGATCGACCCTATGGCGGCGGCGCCGGAATGGTTTTGCGAGTCGAACCAATTTATAATGCTTTACACAATTTAACCGGCAACTCGTTAACTCGTAACCGAAAAACTATCCTCCTCACACCGAGAGGAAAAACTTTTAACCAAAAAAAAGCCCGGCAATTGGCAAAACTTGACGAAATTATTTTAATTTGCGGCCACTACGAAGGCTTTGATGAACGAATAAGAAAATTTGTAGATGAGGAAATTTCTTTAGGCAATTTTGTTCTCACCGGCGGGGAAATTCCCGCTATGGCTATTACCGATACCATCGTTCGCCTCCTCCCCGGTGTTTTAAAAAAAGAAAAAGCAACTACATTCGAATCTTTCTCATCGGGATTAAAAAAACTATCCCCCCAACTTTTAACTTTGAACTTTGGACTTTTAACTGAATATCCCCAATACACCCGTCCAGAAGAATTTCGTGGCCTAAAAGTTCCCAAAATTTTGCTTTCCGGCAATCATCAAAAAATATTAGAATGGCAAAAAAGAAAGATTAAAAATAAAAAATGATCGCCATCACTTTAAATTCGCCTTGGTTCATACTTTTTTCAATCTGCCTTACCATCTTTTTTATCCTCAAGGTTAAAAAAGAGCTTTTAATGCCTGTTTTTATTCCCTCCTTAATATCAACTGCATTTTTGTCAAAAATCATCAAAACAATAACTGAAACAGAAAGACCTTTTATAAAAAATCCTCAAGTTTTGGGAATTACCACCAATATCCCCTTTGATTACGCCTTCCCCTCACTTCACGCTGCCATTGCCACTCTTATTGCCTGGACAATTACCATCCTTTGGCCAAAATTTTCCTACTTAGGCTTTTTAGGAGCTCTTTTAATTGCCTATTCCCGCATTGCTCTTGGTCTTCAACACCATCCAAGATGTTGCTGGTGGTTTCTTCGTCGCTACTGCCATTTTTTGGTTTTTCTATTTTCTTTCTCAAACCAAACCAGCTTCCGATTGGAGTAAAAATGTTAACTTAAGACGAAAAATTATCCACCTTTTTTACGGCCTTGCCCTTGCTTTTCTAATTAATTATCAAATTCTTAATACCACTTACTTTGCCATTTTCACTACCGGCCTAACCTTAACACTTTTATTTAATCATTGGCGACCCATAAAACCGCTGGTAAAACTAATTATTTATTTTGAAAGAAAACCTTTCCCTAAACTTTTAGGCCAAGGCCCACTTATCTTTACTTGGAGTTGTTTTTCGGCAACTATAATTTTCCCCAATAGCATCGCCATAGTCGCTATCTTAAACTTAGCCGTTGGTGATTCAGTCAACGCTCTTGTTGGCTATTATTTAAATTATGGAAAATTAACCAAGAAAAAGAAACTTGAAGCTTCATTAGCCTCTGCTTTGGCAACTGCTTTAGTCTCTCTTCAGTATTTGCCGCCAAAACTTTTTCTGCCCGCGACTTTCGTCACCGCCTTCTTTGAATTTACCGAACCAAAAATTGGGAACCGGAAGATTGACGATAATCTTTTTATCCCCTTTGTCTCCGGAGGAATAATTTTACTTACTCAAAAGTTGTTTCCTTAAAATCTCTATCTATTTCTTTTCCCAAAATATATTAAAACATACGGTACCGTATGTTTTAATATAATTGTAAAATAACATCAATATTATTGGGAAACATAGTATTTTTTTCAATTCTTTCAATAGGGTGTAGCAATATTTTATTTACTTTCTTTATCGCCAAAAAGAGCATTGAAGATATTTTTTCCCAATGTTGGCGTTTTAAATAATTCTGCTCCCTCTCTTAATTTCTTATCCTCTTTTTTCTCCCTGTCAGCTCTTCTTTTTGGAGCAAGAAAAACCTTATCAACCACTTTAGTAATTTCTGGTTGCGCCATTAATATATTATTAATTCTACTAACTGTTTTTGAGCTGGTATCTAAACTATCACTTATAACTTGATAGTCATTACCTTTCAATAAAAGAATTGCTATTTGTAAACGCTTAGCTAAAACTAATCGTTCAGTTCTAGAAAGAAAAAAAAGACAAAAAATATCAAAATCTTTTCCATCTAAAGATTTGAGAAAAACAGTAAAATTTTTAATAATTTTCTCTTTCGTAGGAATAGGAAGAGGTCTTTTGGGCAACTTAGTCATTAAGAAAAGAATACTCTCTCCGTTTTTAACTGTCAATTATCTCCGCTTTTAACTGCCAAAAAATTATTTATTCTTTCTTCTCTTTTGGACATACGGTACCGTATGTCCAAAATCAAAAAATCAATTTGTTACGCTTTGTGTTGATTTACGGCGAGATTATATTATCATCCTCGACTTTACGGTCGAGATCTCCGCAAGTTCTGATAATAAAATAAAGAGTAAAAGAAAAACAACAATAAAAACAGAACAATACTTAAAATTAGGGTTGTTGACGTAATTTTAAGAGGGCTTTTTTAAAAGAATGCATTTTTATCCCCAAAGAAACTGCTTTTTTATTACTCAAAGCCAAATTTTTATGCCAAGGACGAATATCTTTAGATTGGCTTTTTTGATACTGCGCCAAACTACCCCTTTTAACCAATTTTTGATTAAATCCAAAAACTTGGGCAATCATCTTAGCCATTTGGTAGGGTGAAAGCGAGGTCGAACCAACTAAATGATAAATCCCCCTCTGTTTATTTTCAAAAAAATAATCCAAACCCCAGGCAATATCATCAATAAAAGTAGGCGTGATCGTTTGGTCGGCAAACATCGGATAAAGATTTTTGTTTTCTAACCCTTCAATTATCTTTCTAACCGCGTCTTTCTTAGGATCAAATTTAGCTCGAAAAGGAAAGGCAATTCTAACCACCGCCGCCGGTAAACCACTGTTGAAAACCTCTTTTTCTGCCCAAGATTTAGTTTGACCATACCACTCAATCGGGGCATGAGCATCTTCTTCGGTATAAACGCCCTCTTTTTGGCCAGAAAAAACAAAGTCAGTAGAAACATAAATTAAATATTGATGATACTTTCGGCAAAGATCAGCAATGTTTTTTGTCCCCAAAACATTTAGGCGATAACAAAGACCGTTTTTATCCCCCCGCTCCTGCCAAGCCGCTGTGGTATCAGTAAAGGCGGCTAGATGAAGTACCACTATAGCTTCCTTGTTTTGGGCAAATTTTTTTGATAAAGCCGCCAAGTCTAAAATATCAACGCCTGTATTTAACGAAAAATCAACAAACTCATATTTATCTTTCAAAAGCTCGACCAGTCGTGACCCAACTAAGCCGCTTAATCCGGTGCCAATAATTTTTATCTTCCCCATATTTCCTTTAATTGATTTTTAACTTGAGCAAACGACGGCCAGTTTTTATCCTTCTCTGACAAAATTATTTTGCTTCTTATTGGCCACTTGATATTAATTTCCGAATCATCAAAAACAATCCCCATTTCGCTTTCGGAAGAATAAAAATTGCTTACTTTATATTCAAAATCAACCACTTCACTTAAGGCTAAAAAACCATGGGCAAAACCTTGGGGAATAAAAAACATTTTTTTATTTTCTTCGGAAAGGGTGACCGCCTCCCATTGGCCAAGCGTTGGTGAACCAAGCCGCAAATCAACCGCCACGTCAAAAACTTTTCCCCGCACCACCCGCACCAATTTATCCTGAACAAAAGGGGCTTTTTGAAAATGGAGACCGCGCAAAACTCCTCTTGAAGAGCGGGAATGATTATCCTGCACAAAGCAAACCTTAATTCCTGCTTCAGCAAACTTTTCTTTATTATAAAACTCTAAAAAAAATCCCCGCTTATCACCAAAAACATCTGGTTCAACCGCCACCAACCCTGATATTTTAAAGTTTTTGAAATTCATTTATTTAAATCTTTTTCGCCGCTAATTTTTGGTAAAATTCTTCGGCTTCCTTTTTCTTTTCTCGCCACCAACTTTCGTTTTGCTGATACCAAAAAACCGTTTTTACTAACCCTGATTTAATTGTTTCCTTGGGTTTCCAACCAAGCTCTTTTTTAATTTTATTCCAATCAACCGCATAACGGCGGTCGTGACCGGCCCGATCAACCACAAACTCCAAATATTCTTCTCCTTTCCCCATAATTTTCAAAATCATTTTTGCCAAACTCAAGTTGCTTACATCTTTAGTTAGTCCGCCCACGCAATAAGTTTGGCCCGGTTTTCCCCACCGCAAAACCGCTTCAATTGCCCGACAGTGATCGGTAACATATAACCAATCGCGAACGTATTGACCGTCACCATAAATAGGAATTTTCTTACCATCTAAAATGTTGGTAATCATCCGGGGAATAAATTTTTCCGGATATTGGTAGGGACCGTAATTATTAGAACAATTAGTAATCGTTATCGGCAAGCCAAAAGTGTGGTAATAACTTAGCACTAAATGGTCTGCCCCTGCCTTGGAGGCTGAATAGGGGCTGTGGGGATCAAATTTAGTTTCTTCGTTAAATTTTTCTTTGGTTCCTAAGGGTAACTCCCCAAATACTTCGTCGGTTGAGATATAGTGAAAACGCTTTATTTTATTTTTAAGGGCGGCTTCCAGCAAATTAAAAGTTCCTAAAATATTCGTTTGTAAAAAAACTTCGGGGTTTTCAATTGAACGATCGACATGGCTTTCTGCCGCAAAGTGAACCACCACCTCGGCTTCCTTCATTAACTGATTAGCCAGCCCTTGATTACCAATATCGCCTTTCACGAATTGATAACGGGAAGAGTTTTCCAAATCAGTTAAATTCTTGCGATCACCGGCATAAGTAAGCCTGTCAAGATTAACAATCTTATCTTGGGGGTGGTTTTCCAACCAATAACGGATAAAGTTGGTACCGATAAATCCGGCTCCGCCGGTGACAAGAAAAGTCATAAAATATGTATTATGTATCTTATATAAAGTATAACGGGAAAAACAAAGAGATATTTTTTATTTCTATAGATTCCCGCTTTCAGGGGAATGACAAGGTTATTCCTTGTCATTCCCGGCATAACCAAAGAATCTGGTCCTCACTGTCATTCCCGATCTAACCAGCCTCGCCGGCTAGGCGGGTCGGGAATCTATATTAATAGATTCTCTTAATAATAAATACTT
>PEZH01000034.1 GCA_002774085.1 Candidatus Shapirobacteria bacterium CG09_land_8_20_14_0_10_38_17
GATTCTGGCTTTCGTCAGAATGACAACTAATGTCGCAAATGTATCTTAACTTATTCAAGGGGAATAAAGTGTTTAATAAGTCAAGTATTTTTGTCATTCTGAAGGCTCCACTAACTGGCGGAGACGGAAGAGTCTATAGTGTTTGATTTATTAAGAAGATTTTTTCGAAGATTTCTTCTTGGTTTTAACTGAAGATTTTAAGGGACTTTTTTTAATTGGAGATTTAGTGGTAAGTTTAGATAGTTGGGCTTTTAATCGGGCCGCCTTGTTTTTATGGATAACATTTTTTTTGGCGGCTCGATCAATTTTAGAGTAAGCCCAAGAAAGGTTTTTTGAAATGGGCTCTTTTTTAAATTTTTTAATTGCTAATTTGTAGGCACGGCGGATTCTCTTATTTTCTTGAGCGCGACGAACTTGCTGTTTTAATGCTTTTTGGGCTGACTTGGTGATAGGCATATAAATAAGTTAAAAGTTAAAAGTCCAAAGTCCAAAGTAAAGAAACATTGTTACATTGCTACATTGTTAATGAATTTTATCAATAAACAGTGAAAATTACAATAGGGGAATAAAGATAAAATTCTAAATTCTAATATCTAAGTTCCAAATAAATTCTAAATTCTAAATACTAAGTTCCAAATATTAATTGCTTAGAATTTGTTTTTATTTAGTTATTCGTATTTGTCCCGCCTTTGGACGGGATGCCGCCGGCTGGCGGAGCATCATTAATCATTATTCATTAATTATTTGCCATTGGTCATTATAAATGTCGTCTTGACAATTCATTATATAATAGTAGTTAATATTATATAATGAATTGAGTGGTGATGAGACTTTCTAAACGGAAATTAGATCTTAAAATAAAGACAGAGATTCTGGCTGCACTTTATCAGGTTATTATTGATATTGGTAATAAAAAGGAAGCCCAAATTTTTTGCCAGAATCTTTTAAGCGAAGCAGAGAAAACAGCATTGGCTAAAAGGATAGCCGTTCTTTGGGCCTTAGAAAACGGTGCTTCTTATAGTAATATTCGTCGTCAATTTCAGGTTTCACCGGCAACAATTGCTAAACTTCAAGGAGATCTTAAGAAGCCTGGAGTTAAATTAATATTAGAAAAGATTAAGGTGGATAAGTGGGCTTCTCATTGGGAAAAAAAGATTAAAAACTTCTTGAGAACTTCCTAATGGCTTTCCATTGTTGTATTATAAAATCAAAGATAAGATTTTATGAGGAAGAAATTTTACTTTACTACGGCTATCGATTATTCGAACGATGTTATTCACATTGGCCACGCCTATCAAAAGGTAGTTGCTGATGTTATTGTTCGTTATCACCGTCTTTTGGGACGAGAAGTTTTCTTTTTAACCGGGGTGGATGAACATGGTGCTAAAGTTCAAAGAGCGGCTGAAGATAATAATTTAGATCCCAAAATTTTTGTTGATAGAATTAGTACTGAAAATCAAAAACAATTGACTGCTTTAGGTGTTGCTCCTGATCGTTTTATTCGTACTACTGATAAAGATCACATTAAAACGGTTCAAAATTTTTGGCTAAAAGTAAAAGAGAGAGGTGATATTTATTTAGCGGATTTTGAGGGTTGGTATTGTGAAGGCTGTGAAGAATACAAAACGGAAGGTGATTTAGTCGATGGTCGTTGCCCTTACCATCCTGAAATGAAAATTAAAAGATTACAGGAGAAAAACTATTTTTTCCGTTGGTCCAAATATGAGAATTTTTTAAAGAAATATATTAATGCCCACAGGGATTTTATTCAACCAGAAAGCTGTCGAGCAGAAATGCTTTCCTTTTTAGGTCAAGGCTTAAATGACATTTCCATTTCGCGGCAAAATGTTTCTTGGGGTATTCCGGTACCCGGCGATTCTCAACAAACTATTTATGTTTGGTTTGATGCCCTGATTAATTATTTAACCGGTGCGCCTCAAGGTTTTTGGCCGGCTGATTTGCATCTTTTAGGTAAAGATAACGCTCGTTGGCACGCTCTTCTTTGGCCGGCAATGCTAAAATCGGCAGGTTACACTTTACCAAAAACTGTTTATTCTCATGGCTTTTTAAGTCTTAATGGTCAGAAAATAAGCAAGTCTTTAGGTAATATTATTCGTCCTCAAGAATTAGTTGATAAATTTACCACCGATGGAGGGCGTTATCTTTTGGTTGGTTGTAAGAATTTAGCCGATGACGGCGATATTTCTTGGCAAAAAATGACCAATACTTATAACGCCGATTTGGCCAATGGGTTGGGTAATTTAGTCGCCCGATTATCTAAACTTTGTCAATTATCTAAGTTGAAGTTTGTTATTAAAGTCCCTGATTTTTCTCAAGTTGCCGTTGGCGAATATCGGCAAAAAATGGAAGATTATCATCTCAATGAGGCTCTTGGTTTTATATGGGAGAAAATTAAAGCGGTTGATCGATATTTGAATCAAAAGAAACCCTGGGAGATTAAGGATAAAACTCTTTTAAGAGATAATTTGCGGAAAGCCGTTACCAGAGTTTTAGAAATTGCTGTTCTTTTAACTCCTTTTTTTCCCCAAACCAGCGAGAAGATTAAAAAAATATTTACCGGTAGAGGAGTTATTCCTTGCTCTCCTCTGTTTCTTAGAATGAAAAAATAAAAAATGTTTAAGAAATTTTTCGAAAAACACCGGCGGCGATTGGAAAGGCTTTTAGAAATTTTGCCCGGGTTTGTTTCTTGGAATATGATTCTTTTCCCTTTTTGGGGAGCTTTTGTTTGTCCTCTTTGGGTTTGTTATTATGTGTTAGCCTTTGATATTTTTTGGGTTTATCAGTCGGCTTTTTTAGGGATTACCAGCCTGATAGCCCATTATAGAATTGAAGCTTCCAAAATTATGGATTGGATGGGAGAGGTAAAAATGTTTCCTGACTGGAAGAAGGTTAATCACATCATTATTATTGCTACCTACAAAGAACCGCTTCATATTTTAAGGAGAACTCTGAAAGCTATTGCCGAGCAGGATTTTCCCTTAGGAAAGATCACCGTAGTTTTGGCGATGGAGGCAAAAGAAGATGAGAAACAAAGGGAGGAGAAGGTGCGAGTACTTAAAAAAGAGTTTGGCTATAAATTTGGCCATTTTTTAGTCACTGTTCATCAACTAAAATCGGGTGAAGTTGCCGGTAAGGCGTCCAATGAAAATTATGCCGGTCGAGAGGCCAAGAAGTATTTAGTTGATAAGTTGGGGTATAACATTGATTATCTGACGATTACCAGCTGTGATGCTGATCATATCTATCATCCGAAACATTTTTCTTACCTTGCTTTTAGGTTTTTGGATGATCCTAAAAGATATTTGAAATTTTGGCAGCCGGCGGTGATGTTCTACAATAATTTTTGGCGGTTGCCGGCATTGACACGGGTAACCAATACTTTTGGAACGATTTGGAATATGGCCTTAACCATTCGTACCGACCATTTGATTAATTGTCAGAATTATTCAGCTTCTTTAAAATTAATTGATGAAATTGGCTATTGGGATCCGGATATTATTCCCGAGGATTATCGGATTTTTTTTAAAGCTTTTTTTGCCAAAAATGGAACGGTAGAAGTGGACCCGATCACCCTGCCTCTTTGGGCTGATGCCGCTGAATCAAACTCAACTTGGCAGACTTTTAAAAATCAATACGAGCAGTATAAGCGTTGGGCTTGGGGCGTCTCCGACGATCCTTATATCATTATTCGCTATCTTTCTTCAAAGCACACTTCTTTTGTTAATAAAACCCTGCGCGTTTTGCATGTTGTTCGTGACCATTTTCTTTGGCCAGTTAATTGGTTTATTATTACTTTGGGGATTAATATTCCCATCACCTTAAATCCTCAGTTCGCTAAAACTGTTATGGGCCATACTCTACCTCGCTTTTCTTCAGTTATTCTTACTTTTTCAATGTTGTTTTTGGGAATTATTATTTGGGTTAGCGCCAAGCAACGCCCTAAAAGGCCGAAATATGTTTCCCGTTTTCGAGCCTTTCTGGTTCCCTTAGAATTTATTTTAATGCCTATTTCCGGATTTTTCTTCAACGCTTTGCCGGGAATTGATGCCCATACGAGATTAATGTTAGGAAAATATTTAGAATATCGGGTGACGGAGAAAGTATAGACATTTGAAATGTTTGAGATGTTTGAAATGCCTGAAACGTTTGTCAACGTCATTCCTGGATCAAGTTCAGGACAGGCCCTGATGAAAAACAGGATCATTTGAAGACGATCCTGAATTAAATTCAGGATGACGCTAACGTTAACCGTCATTCTGACGAAAGTCAGAATCATCTTAAGACAATTCTGAAATAAATTCAGGATGACAATTTAAATGATCCTGAATTCCTGCTTAAAACGGTGGGATTCTACTGCGGCGGGACAATATCTAATATCTTTCTTATCTATATTTCTATAGCTTTATTTATTTAATATTGGATTTTTAGCATTAGTTTATCTTGTTCTTTTTCTGTTGTATCATTTATAATTGAGTGCAATGGTTAATCAATTTAACGCTAGTCTTTGGGGCGATGAAGCTTTTGCCGCGGTGTTAGCTCAGCACTTGCCTTTGGAGATTATTGCTAAAGTCGCTAAAGACACCTCGCCGCCTCTTTATTATTTATTTCTTCATTTTTGGATGCGGCTTTTTGGCACATCAGAGATAGCCATTAGGGCCCTATCTTTTAGCTTTTTTTTATTGACCTGTTTTTTTATTTATTTAATTGGCAAAAAATTATTTGGTCAAAAGACAGGAATTTTAGCGGCAGCTTTGTCATTAGTTAATCCCTTTCTTTTCCATTATGCCTTTGAGGGGCGGATGTATGCTCTCTTGGTCTTAGCTTGTACTGCTTCTATTTATTTTTACCTTAAAAAATCTTGGTTTTGGTATATAGTGGCTACTTTGGCGGCTCTTTACACCCATCATTTTGCTCTTTTAGTAATTGCTGTTCAGGGAATTTGGTTTTTAATTTCTGTTTTTCAAAAGAAAAAACGGTTTTTTTCTAATTCCTTTTGGGCTTTTTTAATAGTGGGACTTTTTTATTTACCCTGGTTGCCGGCGCTTTATTATCAAACTACATTAGTAGAAAGTGGATTTTGGTTGGCAAAGCCTAATTTAAAGTCGCTGATAGATCTTTTTTTATCTTTTACTATCGGCGGAGAAGCAAAGACCTTAAAATTAAAGATAATTTTAGGGCTTCTTTTACTTTTTTTAGGCTTAAGGCAATGGAAAGAGAAAAAAAGGGCAACACAATATTTATTGATTTGGTATTTAGTTCCAATTATTTTGACTTTTGTTGTTTCTTTTTTAGGTCAATCAATCTTTTTTGACCGTTATCTTTTATTGGTGATTCCGTCATTGACGCTTCTTTTGGCTTCCAATTTGCGAAAAGTAAAAAAAACTCCTTTTGGTTTGTCTATTTTAACAGTAATTATTTTTCTTTTGGGGACCAATGCCTTTGCCTATTTTATTCACCCCAATAAAAAACCATTTGCTTATTTAGCCTTTTATATTAAACAAAATAAAACAGAAGAAACAGGCCTTATTAATTATTGCGGTAATGCCCATCATCTTTTTGAGTCTAAGTATTATCATTTGCAGGCGCCGATTTATGTTCCCGATGGAAATTTACCATTTTTTGTGGGGACTGCTTTAATGGTAAGAGAAGATGTAATATCCGAATTACCAAATAGAGATTTAATTTGGGTAATTACCAGCGATAATAAAGAAGACGTTGATCTTACCAATTACCAATATTGCGGCGGTCAAGAATTTGACGGATTAAAAGTTTTATGGTTTAAAAGAAACAGTGGAAAAACTTAAAGTCCTTTGGCGTGATTTTGATAGGAAGACCGTTAAGATCCCTAAATTGGTGATTGTTTTGGCTTTTTTGGTTTTAATTTTGCGCCTTCCCTCTCTTTTTGAACCCTGTTGGTATGGTGATGAAGGGATTTATTTAACACTTGGTCAAGGAATGCGCCGAGGGCAGATGCTTTATCGGGATCTTCATGACAACAAACCTCCTTTGCTTTACTTGTTAGCGGCGGTGGCCGGGAATGTGTTTTGGTTTCGCTTTATTTTGCTTCTTTGGATGTTGGCAACGGTCTGGTTATTTTTTAAATTAGCGGAGGAAATTTTTCCTAAAAAGAAATGGCTTCAGAGTTTATTGACTGTTGCTTTTGTTATTTTGACTTCTATTCCTACTCTTGAAGGTAATATTGCCAACGCCGAGATATTTTTTATCGGCTTGATTATCGCCGGTTTTTTGGCTTTTTTAAAGAAAAAACATTTTTGGGCTGGTTTTCTTTTGGGTTTGAGTTTCCTTTTTAAATCACCACCTCTTTTTGATTTTGGGGCTTTGCTAATTTTTAGTTTGTTGACAGCATTTAATCAAAAGGATTTAAAAAATTCGCTGAAAAAAGTAATTTTGCCTATGGCGGGGGGATTTTTGTTACCCCTCTTTACTACTATAATATATTATAGTAGTAAAGGTAATCTGATTTATTATATTAAATCGGCATTTCTTTTGAATTTACCCTACCTTTCTTCTTGGGGAAGTAGCCAGAAAAGTATTTTAATTAATGGTTTATTTCCAAGGGGATTAATATTGTTGGTTTTTTTAGTTTTGACCTTTTGGCAGCGGAAGAAATTGCTTCGTCAACCGGTTATCTTGTTGGTATCTCTTTGGTTGTTATTGGCTCTTTTTGGCGCTTTACTCTCGGGTCGTCCCTACCCTCATTATTTAATTCAAATATTAGCGCCTTTTCTTATTTTATCGGGGGCAATGATAGTTAACCTTTCTTTCTTGATTGAAGAGAAAAGATTATTTGTTTTGTTTTTGCCAATATTTTTAGTTCCTCTTGCCTTTCGGGTTTATAACTTTTATACCTATAGAGTCTTAGATTATTACCAGAATTTTGCCGAATTTACTTTGGGCAAAAAAAATCAGGATGAATATTATCGTTGGTTTGATGGCCGTGTCGCCGCTAATTATCAATTGGCGCGTTTTATTAGAGATACGGTACCGGAAAATGAGCGAATTTTTATTTGGGGGAACGAGCCTTGTGTTTATGCTCTCTCGCGCCACTTGCCGGTAGGTCGTTACGCCGTTGCCTACCATATTATTGACTTTGATGGTTATGAAGAAACAATGGAGGCAATAAAAAAGAATAGGCCTTTACTTATTATTTTTGCTCCTTTTGATCGTTTTTTTCTTGATCTCAATTCTTTTTTAGAGGCAGGTTATCTTCGGGTGGAAACTGTTAATAAAGCGCAAATTTGGTATCGAAAGCAATGAAACTTTTAAAACTCACCGGTTCTCTTAATAATTTAGCGGTAATTATTTCTTTCTTGTTTATTTTGATTATGGGAGGGATTTTCTTTGTTTTTTATCGTCAACTTCCCCCCCAGGTACCACTTTTTTATAGTCTCCCCTGGGGAGAAAGACAATTGGTTTCTCCTTCTACCCTTCTTTTTCTTCCCTCTTTATCATTGGTGATATTGGTTATCAATGTTTTAATCAGTCGTTTCTTGATGGCCTATTCTTTTTTGGTTAATGTGCTTTTTTGGAGTGGAACCCTGTTTTCGTTTTTGGCCCTGATTGATTTGATAAAAATTATCACCACCATCCTATAGGGCCTATAAGTCCTATAGGTCTTATAGGACCTATGTATTTTATCTTTAACCCTCTTTTCTGGCAGCCGTTTTTGTTGGCCTTGGCGATTAGTTTTTTTTTAACGCCATTGACTATTTTTTTGGCTTGGCACACCGTTTTGATTGGCATTGATAATCCCCAGAAACATCACCATCCCAAGGTGGTTCACCGTTATCCTGTCCCTCGAGGAGGAGGGATTCCTATTTATTTTTCTATTCTTTTGGTGGCTCTTGTTTTTTTACCTTTAGATAAACATTTTTTGGGGATTTTTTTAGGAGCGACAGCAACTTTGGTAGTCGGTTTATTGGATGATAAATTTGATCTTAATCCTTACTTTCGTCTTTTGACTAATGTTGTCGTTGCTTTGTGTGTCGTGGGGGCGGGTATTGGTATCGCTTTTATTACCAATCCGTTTAATGGCATTATTCGCTTAGATCAACCACAGATTAATTTTGTTTTTTGGGGTGGGCCGCATAGTGTTTGGATTTTATCTTGTTTGTTTGGTTTGCTTTGGATTATTTGGAATATGAATATCATTGGTTGGAGTTGTGGGGTAGATGGTCAACTGCCTGGATTTGTGACGATCGCCGCCGTTATTATCGGTATTTTGGGATTACGGGCTAATCAGGATATTACCCAATGGCCGGTGATTATTTTGGCGGCTGCTTGTGCTGGTGCTTATTTAGGATTTTTGCCTTGGAATTTTTATCCGCAAAAAATTATGCCCGGATACAGCGGTAAAAGTTTAGCCGGTTTTTTCTTGGCGGTTTTAGCAATTTTATCGGGGGCTAAGGTAGCGACGATGATTTTAGTTTTAGGTGTGCCGATGGCTGATGCGGTTTTAACAATTATTAGACGGGTGGCAACCGGTCATTCACCGGTTTGGGGTGATCGAGGCCATTTGCACCACAAACTTTTGGATTTGGGGTTTAGCAAGCGGAGAATAGCGGTGTTTTATTGGCTTTTTTCCGTAGTTTTGGGAGTAGGGGCTCTTTTTTTAAATTCTCAACAGAAATTTTATGCTATGGTGATGGTTTTTGTTATTTTAGTCGCTTTTTCTGTTTGGTTTCGTCGCGTATTCTCCTGATATCCAGCCTACTTGTTTGTCGTTAAGCTGAATCTTAAACCAACCATCTTTTTCTTCTAACAACAAATATTCTTCTCCTGGTTTTATTTTGGCGATTTCAGGGGAGGATGTCCCTGCCTCTTGGCGAACTCGCAGCCAGCCGGTGGGAGTGGAGAGAATTTGTACAAAAGGTTTATCTTCTTGATTTTGATTATCAGAAGAACCTTCTTCTTCCTTTTTTTCTTCTTTTTCTTTAGCTAATCTAACTTCACCGTCTAAGCGGTAGCCGGCATTGATATTAAGTCCTAAGACAGTGGTTTGATAATAGGGAAGCGACAGTTCTAAAGTATGTTGGCCGGCTTCGATTTTTTTTAATAATAAGGGGGTATATCCTTTTACCTTACCGTCTAAAATTACCGTGGCCTTATTGGGGTAGGAGGTAATTTTTAGAGCAGCCGTGGTTTTATCGGGAATTTTGTTAAGAGTTAAAATTTCTCCCCCTGTTTGATCTTTATTCTCGGCGAAATCTTGCCTGATTAAAGTTAGAACTAAAGGATTAATTTTTACCGTTCCCTGCCAAATAGGAATGGTGGAAGAATTTTGCTGGATAGGGAAAATTTTTACATTTAATTCTTGGGGGTAGAATTCTTTTTTGAAAGGAGTATTTCCTGCTTGCTCGTTGTTGATAAAGATAACGGTTTCGGGATTAGTTTTTATTTCTAAGACTCCTTTAGCCGCTAAAATAGGATAGTGAAAAAAATAAAGCACGATTCCGATAATGATAACGATAGGGATTATAAGAAGAAATTTCTTTTTCATTTGAGGCCTGGAGGGGATTTGCACCCCCGTGAACGGTTTTGCAGACCGCTCCCTGACTACTCGGGTACCAGGCCATAAAGTTAAAAGTTAAAAATAAAGAACATTGTTGAATTGTTATATTGTTACATTGCTAAAATCATCGCCGTTATTAGCCTCGCAA
>PEZH01000050.1 GCA_002774085.1 Candidatus Shapirobacteria bacterium CG09_land_8_20_14_0_10_38_17
GTCATTCTGGTAATCCGCCAGCTGGCGGAGCATCCAGAATCCTTATTTAAATTTCTAATTCTGATAGGACGGATTAGGAAAGATAGGACGAATAGGGCAAATAAGACGGATAGGACGAAGAGAAGATGATCCTGGACCCTGTACCATTCGATACAGGGCTAGAGCAAGCCAGGATGACGGGATAAGATAATTAAAAGTTAAAAGTCCAAAGTTAAAAGTAAAAAACAAAAAGAAAGAAACATAGAACAATTAAAAGTTAAAAGTTGGAAATTTAAGAAAAGAATTCATTTTGGGGATGACAATTAGAAATTAAAAATTAGAAATTAACTTTCGTGTATTTCCCTAAATTTACTATCACCACCGAGATTTTAAAAAATATTGGCGCCATTGAGGCGGCGCGGGCATTAATTAATAATGCTCCCCTAATCCCTTCTTATGAAAAAAGTTTTCAAGAAGAAGCAGTTTTGCGGACAGTTCATTTCGGAACTCATATTGAAGGTAATGAATTATCACTTTCCCAGGCGGCTAATGTCATTGCCGGCCAGAATATTTTAGCTGGACGTCGTGATGTTCAAGAGGTGATTAACTACCGCCGTGTGGTTGATTTCATTGATCAATTAGGTAAAAAGCTTAAAGATAATCGCTCACGTTCTTGGTATCGTGAGGAGGATTTAAAGCAGATTCATTATTTAGTTACCGATCGGATTTTATCAGCCGAGCGTTGTGGTCGGTATCGAAAAACTCAAGTAGTGGTTCGCTCGCCTTCGGGCGAGGTGGTCTTTAAGGCGCCGCCTTCAATAGAAGTTCCCTATTTGATAAAATCTTTTTTTAGCTTTTTAAATTCTAAAAAAGGGCGAAGTATTCACCCTGTTTTGCGGGCCGGTATTGCCCACTATGCCCTGGTGGCTATTCATCCTTTTGTTGAGGGCAACGGGAGGACGGCGCGGGCTTTTGCCAACTTAGTTCTTTTTGCCGAGGGTTATGATATTCGCCGCCTTTTTTCTTTAGAAGAATATTTTGACAAAAACCTTAACGATTATTATCTATCTTTGAAGCAAACTTCGGATCAAGTTTCTGATTTGGATAGCCGTGATTTGACATCTTGGTTGGAATTTTTTTCCTATGCTTTGGCAATAGAACTTAGTCAAGTCAGGGAACAAATTGAGCGTTTATCGGTGGATGGAAAATTGAAAAAAAAGTTGGGTGGTAAGCAGGTGCCTCTTGCTCCTCGCCAAGTTAAACTGATGGAATATATTAATGATCAAGGGGGAATTACGATGGCGGCGGCGCGAGCGGTGATCCCCATGGTTTCTGAAGATACTGTTTTGCGTGAGTTGCAAGATTTGCGGGAAAAAGGGATAATAAGAAAGGTGGGGAGGACAAAAGGAGCAAAGTATATATTAAGATAACTCAAAGCTCCCGCCAAGCGGTCTATCGTCGCGGTATAGAGATTAATTTTCAATTTTATTTTTTTAAGCATTTTAACCGAATTATCAGTTGACTACGATACGACGTCGTATCGTAGTAGATTGATGGCAAAACATGCTTCATAGCATGTTAGTGAGAAAATATACTTTTAAGGAAAAATCTGGTCAAAACTTAACGTAGAAATTAAGAAATTCGCTTATTCCAAGATAGCGAAAACCTCGGGCGTAAGCCCGAGGATGAAGCGATATAACAGACACGCCGAAGGAGTGCACAAGGCGGATCAAAATACCACGGGTGTGAACCCGTGTATATTTTATATCTTAATATCCAATACCTAATATCTAATATTCCATTATCCATTAGTCATTTGTCATTTATTTATAATTTGCCCGTCTGCCGGCGAGGCAGGCCCGTCTAGCCGACGAGGCAGGGAATTTGTAATTTGTAATTATTATCGTGTCTTTATCTGACCCTCAATTTCTCTATATGGTTCTTATTTTGCCTTCTTTATTTGGCTTGACATTGGTCGGGGAGGGACTGAATAAAATTTTAAGAGAAGAAAAGCAGGGGTGGATTTCAATTATCACCGGCATTCTTTTTGTTATGACGGTGGTTTTAGTCTTTTTCTTTTTGAATTTTTAACAGTATAACAATAGATAAATGACCAATGATAAACCCGCCAAAAATAAATTACTAAATTGCTATATCGCTATCAGCCGTCATTCCCGTCTGCCGGCGAGGCAGGCCCGTCTATCCGACGAGGCTGGCTGGTAATCCGCCGGCTGGCGGACAGAATGACCAGAGAAATACATTGTTACAATGTTACATTTGTAATTTCTACGTGTTATATTTTATCGGGCATGATTTATTATGCCCGCCTATTTAATTAAATTGTCGGGTTTGATGAACCAAACCCCTACGGTATAACACTACTACCTATAATATGCTCTTTTCAGAATTGTCTCAATATCTTAATAGATTAGAAAAGACCTCCTCTCGTTTGAAAATTACCGAAATTTTAGCCCAGCTTTTAAAGAAGACCAAAATCTCGGAAATAGATAAGCTTTGCTACTTAATATTGGGTTACTTGGCGCCCCCCTATCAAGGAGTGGAATTTAGTTTAGCAGAAAAAATGATGATGCGAGTGCTAGCCAGAGCATTTGTAGTTGATAAAACAATTATCCTTAAGCAGTATAAAAAAGGGGGAGATTTAGGGGTAGTGGGGGAGGGATTGTGGGACACGGCGCGCCATACCCAGAAAGTATCTGTTTTGCAAGCTTACGAACGGCTTTTGGCAATTGCTCAAGAATCGGGTGAAGGAAGCCAGGAGAGAAAAATTGTCGGTATGGTAAACCTTATTCAGGGTTTGGATGCTCTTTCGGTACGATTTGTGGTGCGGATTCCTTTGGGAAAATTGCGGTTGGGTTTTTCGGAAATTACTCTTTTGGATGCTCTGTCTTGGATGATTTCCGGTAACAAAAAACACCGGAAAGAAATAGAGGCGGCTTATAATGTTCGTGCTGATATTGGCTTTATTGCCAAAACAATTAAGAAAGATGGCTTATCAGGATTGAAAAATATAAAAATTTCTTTGGGGACGCCGGTGATGCCGGCGCTGTGCCAGCGTTTATCCACACCCGAGGAAATGATTGAAAAGATGTGTTCTACCGCCGATGATTTGGTGGCCGTTGAGCCTAAATATGACGGAACGAGATTAGAAGTTCATTTTAAAAGAGGTAAGCAAGGGAATAGGATGGTTAAAATGTTTACTCGTAATTTGGAGGATGTTGCCTTTATGTTTCCGGATGTTGCTCAAGCCTTATCTCAAGAGATAAATGCCGAAAACGTTATTTTGGATGGCGAAGTGATTGGTTATGACCAAAAAACCGGTCATCTTTTGCCTTTTCAAGAAACGGTAAAAAGAAAAAGAAAACATGCTATTCGGGAAGAGTCAGCACAAATTCCCCTTCGTTATTTTTGCTTTGATATCCTATATTATAATGGGCGCGATTTATTGATGATGCCATTTTCTAAGAGGCGGCAGATCTTAAGAAAGGTAGTTCCACCGTTTTGTCTTGGCAGAGCAAGAACCATTATTTTGTCACCACAAATAATTACTAATGACTCTCAGGTTTTGCGGCGTTATTATGATAAGCAAATCCGAAAAGGTTTGGAGGGGGTGGTAGCAAAAAAGTGGCAGGCGCCTTATGATGTTGGTAGGCGAGGCTTTACTTGGGTGAAATTTAAACACGCCAAGGGGAAAAAGGGGGGAGGATTGACTGATACTATTGATGGGGTGGTGATGGGGTATTATCGAGGACGGGGGAAACGGGCTGGTTTTGGTATCGGCGCTTTTTTATTGGGGGTTAGGAAAGGAAAAGACGGTGATCGTTTTTTGACCGTTTCCAAGGTTGGCACTGGCTTGATTGATAAACAATGGCGGGAAATGCGCCGTCGTTGTAATCAGGTTAGGGCAAGGGAGCGGCCGAAAGAATATGATGTTGATAAAAATTTACAACCTGATATTTGGTGTCAGCCGGCGATTGTGGTGGAGGTTGAAGCTGATAATGTTACTCGTTCGCCAATTCACACCGCTGGTTTGGCGTTGCGGTTTCCCCGCTTGGTTCGCTTTCGTGACGATAAGAATGTTGGGGAGATAACGACGGTAGAGGAAATTAAGAAATTGGGAGAGATGGAGAAGGTTCGTAACAAGTAATAAGAAGAACGTATAATGTATGGAAAATAATGTAAAATGCAAAGAAACATTGTTATATTGCTACATTGTTACATTGCTAAATTGCTACATTGCTACATTGTTAAATTGTTACATTGCTACATTGTTACATTGTTAAATTGCTACATTGTTACATTGCTATATAGTTAAAAGTCCAAAGTTAAAAGTTAAAAGTAAAGAAACAAAAAGAAAGAAACATTGTTATATTGCTACATTGTTACATTGCTAAATTGCTACATTGCTACATTGTTAAATTGTTACATTGCTACATTGTTACATTGTTAAATTGCTACATTGTTACATTGCTATATAGTTAAAAGTCCAAAGTTAAAAGTTAAAAGTAAAGAAACAAAAAGAAAGAAACATTGTTAAATTGCTACATTGTTACATTGCTATCAGGAAAAACTCAAAGAATCAATCCGCCAGCTGGCGGACAAAGCTCAAGAATAAAAATAGATATTAGAAATTAGTAATTAGAAATTTTTATTTTGTGTTCTTTCTATTAAAATTAATCATCTTACTCCTATTGTCTCTTTTTTTCTCTTGGTCTGTTTTATTGATAGATCATTCTTTGGCTAAAAAAAGCAAGAAAACTAATCGGTTTTTAAGAGAATTGGTTTTATCACTTTTACTGGTGGGACCGGAGTTAGTTTTGGCCTTTTTTTTAGTTTCTCTTTTTGGGGGAGAAGCAGTTTTGGGGATGGCGATGGGATCGTTTTTATTAATTTTACTGCTTATTCCTGGATTATTGGCAGTTGCTCGTGGGTCACTATTAATCGGGGGAAAAATTTTATATCGGGATGCTTTTTTAGGATTTTTATTTGTTTCCTTACCCCTTCTTTTTCTTTTGGATAAACAACTTAGTTCAAATGAAGGCTGGATATTAATGGGAATAGGATTAGCTTTTTTGATTTTTCACTTTGGTAATAGGATGCGGTTTAAGATTAAGATATCGGGAGTCAATTGGAGCCTGATGGCTTTGGGAGGAGTGTTTTTTATTCTTTCGTTTTGGTTGATTATCAGTTTAATTATCTCCATTGATGCCAAAGTTCCGCCCTTTTTATATGGCCTATTTTTATTTTCTCTACCTGTTTGCCTTCCGGAGTTGATTTTAAGCTTGTTTAAAAAGAGTGATGAGCAGAAAACGAAAATTGTTTTTGATCATCTTTTTTTCTCGCTGGCTTTTAGCGCCACTTTTATTTTAGGGTTAACGGCAATTGTCTTCCCTTTTAGAATTAGTGGCTTAGTTTCTTATCTTTGGTCAACCGTTTTCTTTTTAGTTGGCTTTGCTCTTTTTTATTTTTTTGCTTGGTCCAAGAAAAGGATCGATAGGGAGGAGGGGATTTTACTAATTTTTGTTTTCTTATTAATGATGGTGATGGAGATTTGGGGAGGCGGGTTTTGATGATTATTACCGATTTACATATTCATTCCCAATACTCTCGGGCAGTATCGCCGCAAATGGAGCCGCCAATAATGGCTCAATGGGCGGGGCGCAAAGGAATTAATCTTTTAGGCAGTGGGGATTTTACTCATCCTCTGTGGTTGCGAGGGTTAGAGAGTCAGTTAAGAGAGGTAAATGAAGGGATTTATCAGTTAAAAACTGTCGAACAGATAGCCGGCGGTCATTTTGCTCCGGTAAATTTTTTGATTACCGGCGAGATTTCTTGTATTTATTCTCAAGGGGGAAAAATAAGGAAAATCCATTTGGTAGTTTTAATACCCTCTTTTAAGGTCGCTTACAAAATTAATCAGGAATTGGAAGATCATGGTTTTAATTTAGTTTCTGACGGTCGGCCAATTTTAGGATTTTCAGCGCGGGATTTGGTGGAGTTGTTGAAAGGAGTGGATAAGAGGATTGCGGTTATTCCGGCTCATATTTGGACCCCTTGGTTTGGTCTTTACGGCTCTCGGTCTGGCTTTGATTCTTTGGCAGAGTGTTTTGGGGATATGGGACAATATATTCACGCTATTGAAACCGGTCTTTCCTCGGATCCGGCAATGAATTGGCAGATTAGGGAACTTGATAGTCGGCAAATAGTTAGTTTTTCTGATGCTCACAGTCCGCAAAAATTAGGTCGAGAGATGACGGTTTTAAAAAGAAAAGATAATGGTGATAAATCTTTTTCTTTTGCCGATGTTGCCGAAGCATTGGAAGATAAAAGCGGTTCTCAATGGAAAATTGCTTATACGGTTGAATTTTATCCACAGGAAGGGAAGTACCATTATAGCGGTCATCGCCGCTGTGGGGTTTGTCAATCGCCGGAAGAGACGCAGAAATTAGGAACAACTTGCCCAGTTTGTGGTAAGCCGTTAACGTTGGGGGTGATGCACCAAGTGCAGTTAACAGTTAAAAGTCCAAAGTTAAAAGTAATAGAAGAAATAGATGGGGATGGAGTGCGGTGGATTAAAAGTAGTTTGGCTAAAAATCGTCCCCCTTACGTGACATTAGTACCGCTTTTGGAGGTTTTATCTGAGTCTCTGAATTGCGGAGTATCTAGCCAAAAGGTAGTAAATGAGTATAATAATTTAACAGTCAACTTGGGCTCGGAATTGGAAATTTTGCTCCGAAGAAAAGGCAAAGAGATTGAGAAAATGGCCGGCTGGAGGGTTAGTGAAGCGATTGCCAAGATGCGCGGTGGTGATATTAATATTGAGCCCGGCTTTGATGGCCAGTTTGGCCGGGTACAAATTTTTGGTAGGCAGGAAAAGCAGGAGAGAAAACAAATGGGCCTTTTTTAATTTTTTCATTGAATAAGTTACGAGATACGTTGGCGACATTAGTCGTCATTCCTGATGCCCGTGGTTGTCATTCTGATGAAGGTAGAATCATTCTTAAGATGATTCTGAATTAAATTCAGAATGACATCAACAGGGGTGTTATCCTGACGTCCTTAACCGTCATTCCTGAATCGAGTTCAGAGCCTACCCTGAATTTATTTCAGTGATGACGCTACGTTTCGTCGTCATTCTGACGAAAGTCAGAATCATTCTTCTGATGATCCTGAATCAAGTTCAGGATGACACTATACGTTTATGGATGACGGTATACGTTCAGAATGATGCTATCTGTAGCCGCAAATGCATTCGACTTATACTTTTTCTTGCTTTTTGTTGATAAATCCTTGATAATAAAAACAGTTTATAAAAGGGGGTGAGTAATAATGGTAGAAGAAAAAAAGAATAATCAAAGAGCCGCTTTGGCCTATTTGTTAGTTCCGGCTATTTATTTTTTAGCCAATAAAGAGGAAGATTCTTTTGTCCAGTTTCATTCCAAGCAAGCAATTATTTTTGCTCTGGCTTCATTTGTTGTTTCGGTGATATTAGGTTTTATCCCGGTTATTGGCTGGGTTTTGTTCCCTTTTTGGGGCTTGGCTTGTTTTGCAATGTGGCTCTTTTTGATGCTTAAAGCTTATCAGGGAGAAGAATATAAAATTCCTTGGTTAACAGATTT
This sequence comes from Candidatus Shapirobacteria bacterium CG09_land_8_20_14_0_10_38_17, assembly GCA_002774085.1. Taxonomy (GTDB): domain Bacteria; phylum Patescibacteriota; class Microgenomatia; order 0-14-0-10-38-17; family 0-14-0-10-38-17; genus 0-14-0-10-38-17. Next base: position 7,617 of record PEZH01000050.1, read on the forward strand.
TGTTTTAGAGAAGTTAGCCAAGAAATGAAAGAAATGGGATTAGGGTTGGGGAAGCGAGGCGGCGAAGACGATAGGGATGGTATTAGGTTTAGCTCGAGAAAAAAGGCCGGGTATTATTTGGGAGAAAGGTTACAGGCTGAAACCGTTGGTAAAGATGCGGTTGTTTTAGGTATTCCTCGGGGAGGGGTGATTATTGCCCAAAAAGTAGCTTCGGTTTTAAAGATACCCTTTTCAGTAATTGTCACCAAGAAATTAGCGGCGCCGAGCGATCCGGAATTAGCCATTGGCGCCATAGGCAACAGCAGGAATTCACTGTTTTTAAATAAGGATTTGGTTAAAAGTTTAGGGCTTGATGAGCGAGATATTGAGGTGGAGATGAGATTAAAAATAGCCGAGATAAAGAGACGAAGGCATGAATTTTTGTTAGGAAAAGAAGTAGACTTATTAGGAAAAGAAGTGGTAATTGTTGATGATGGCATTGCCACCGGGGCGACGATGATTGCCGCCGTGAGGCAGGCGAGAAACGATGGGGCGAAAAAGGTAATTGTGGCCACGCCGGTAATTTCTCGTGGTGCCTTAGAGCGATTGCAAAAAGAAGCTGATCGAGTAATTTATCTTAAGGCTCCGGAGATTTTCTTTAGTGTTAGCCAGTTTTATGAAAACTTTCCCCAGGTTGCCGATGAGGAGGTTAAGAAGATATTGAGGTATAATAAAGAGAGTAAAAAGTAAAGTAATATAGAGATATAGATAAGAAACAAGAGATATTAGATATTGGATACTAAATATTCGCTCGTTTCACTCGCGGAGGAAACGATACAAAGATACATGATACAAGGATACAGAAAATTAAGAAATTGTCACTAAATCGTCATCCTGAACTTGATTCAGGATCTTCTTAAGATGATTCTGACTTTCGTCAGAATGACGGTTAAGGACATTGGGATAACAATAAGGAATGATTCTGACTTTCGTCAGAATGACAGATAGAAATGAGCCTGACTTTCATTGAAATGATAATAAAATAATGTTTGATGTTTGAGACGTTTAAGGTTGGATGTTAATTACGTTTCAAACATTTCAAGCGATTTTAAAGATATTTTGGCAACGAGGCATTTTGAGGTTAAAAATTAGAGGTAAAAAGGAAATTAAGAAATTTACTCTATTAAAGGAGTTGGTTTTTTGATTTGCCGCGGTGGCGGAACTGGTAGACGCGCCGGTCTCAAAAACCTGTGGTGGTAACCCCACCATGTGGGTTCGATTCCCACCCGCGGCACAAAAGTTAGTTGTTGGTCTTTAGTCTTTAGCTACTTTCTGGCGTAAGTCCAGAATTCAATATAAGTCCTCTTGTCTTATGGGACCGATTAATTAAAAATATAAATTTTTTAAATGGGCCGTTAGCTCATCTGGTAGAGCGCACCCTTCGCATGGGTGAGGCGGCCGGTTCGATTCCGGCACGGTCCACCAGAAACGGATAATACTGGGGTTGGTGTGAACGAAGTGAACATGATAACCCCATATAGAGAGCATAAAATATAGTGGGGAAAAGTGAAGAAGAAAAGGAACTTATGAGCTAATTGTTTAGATGGCCTCTTAGTTTTTCGGCCGCTAAAATTCTTTTAATGGCGATAAGGTAGGCGGCAGTTCTTAAATCAATTCGGTTTTTATATTCTTTATGAATGGTAATTACTTTTCTCCACGAGGCGATCATTTTTTGTTGTAATAATTTTTCCAAGTATTTTTTGTCTAGGACATTACCGGTTTTGTTTTGCGCCCATTCAAAGTAGCTGACAATAACACCGCCGGCATTGGCTAAAACGTCGGGGATAATATTAATATTTTTAGCAAATAAAACTTTATCGGCTTGGTAACTGATAGGACCGTTAGCGATCTCCACGATATATTTAGCTCTGATGTTGTTGGCGTTCTCTTTAGTGATTTGGTTTTCTAAAGCGGCTAAAATTAGAATATTAACCGGTAGTTCTAATAGTTTTTGGTTACTAATTACCTGTCCGGTGGTAAAGTTGATTACCGATCCGGATTGATTTTTGACTTTGCTTAGTTTTGGTATATTTAGGCCTTTTTGGTAATAAATTCCTCCCTGACTGTCGCTGGTAGCGACAATTTTGAAACCATCTTGCCAAAGCATTTGGGTTAGGTTAGATCCGGCATTGCCAAAGCCCTGAATAGCAATTTTCAGGTTTTTCTTATTCAGTTTTAAATTTTTGATCATTTCTTTAATAATAATAAAGCCACCCCTGGCGGTGGCATCGTCTCTTAAAACGCAGCCCTGAAGTTCTACCGGTTTGCCGGTTATTATTGCCGGCTCGTGGTGGCCAACTTTTTTTTCGTATTCGTCAAGCATCCAAGCCATTACCTGAGAATTGGTGTAAACATCGGGGGCGGGGATATCTTTATTTTCACCCAGAACAACATAAAAGGCGTCAATAAATTTACGGCTCACTTTTTCTAATTTTTTTAAGGAGGCTTTTTGAGGATCAAACTTAACGCCTCCTTTGGCGCCGCCGTAGGGGATTTCGGCCAAAGCGTCTTTAATCATCATCCAAAAGGCAAGAGAGAGGACTTCATCTTTGCAAACGCCGGGGTGGAAACGAATTCCTCCTTTGCCGGGGCCAAGAGCGTCATTGAAGAGAATTCGCCAAGCAGGTAATTTTTGGTTGTCAATTTGAAGGGTGGTGTAACTGACTTTTTTTGGTTTGGAAAGCAACTCAATTTCTTTATCGCTTAAATTAGCGATTTTTTTAATTTCATTTAATCTTTTGACAATGTCAGTAAAGATTTTTTCTTTCATAAATCTTAAAATTTAAAGCTCTGGTTCTAATTCTGCTTTAAAATATTCTTTTGGCCTTAGGCCGATGAATTCTTTAATTACCTGACCGTTTTTGAAAAGTTTCATATTGGGGATGCTTTGAATTTGGTAACGAAAAGCTAAAGCTCGATTTTCATCAATTTCAATATTTAATTTACCTATTTTTAGCTTACCACTAAATTCCTCTGAAAGTTCCTCTAAAGCAGGGGTCATCATTATGCAAGGCTGGCACCAAGGTGCCCAAAAATCTATTAAAACAGGGATATCTGATTGTAAAACTTCCCGGTCAAAATTTTGTAGGGTTATTTCAACTATTTGCGACATTGTTTTCCAATATGTTTTGTGTTGGGAACAGGCTATAGTGTATATCCGCTGGGGGGTGTTGTCAAGGCAGATAAAATGTATATATGAGTGAATAGAGAAAATGCTATACTATATTATAGAGTTATCATTTTTTTTGTCAATTGACGGAGGCAAAGCGCACTCAGAGATTATGGCTTGGAGAGGAGATTCTGGTTCGCCAGCTGGCGGACAGAATGACAGACTGAAGATAAAACGACGGTTTTCTTTTAATATAATATGCTTTTAATTGTCGGCTTGGGTAATCCCGATTCAAAATATCAAAACACCCGCCATAACATTGGTTTTATGATCTTGGATAGGGTGATGCAAAAGCTTTTGCCAGTTAAAAAAAGTAAGTGGCAGGAAATAAAAAAATTAAAAAGCTTGGTTGTTAAGGGAGAGAATTTTGTTTTAGCCAAGCCCCAAGTGGCGATGAATGTTAATGGTTTGGCGGTGAATAGGCTAATTTCAAACTTCAAACTTCAAGCCTCAAGCTTGTTGGTGGTTCATGATGATTTGGACTTGCCTTTAGGGGAAATCAAAATTGTTAAAAAGCGGGGGGCGGCTGGTCACCGCGGGGTGGAATCGGTGATTAAAAATTTAGGGGATGATGATTTTTGGCGGCTTCGGGTGGGTATTGGCCGGCCATTGACAAGAGTAGGTATGGGTTTAGGTTTTAGACATGAAGGTGATTCGTCAAAAGAGGTGGTTAGTTATGTTCTCTCAACATTTTCTCGATATGAGAGACAAAAAGCTCATCGGGTTGTTAATCAAGTGGCAAAATTGGTCGTGCAAGCAGTGGAAGAAGGAATGGAAAGGGTGGCGGGAAAGCACGGAATATAAAAGATAGCGATGTAGATATATAGAAATTTAGACATATAGAGATATAGATAAGAAATAAAAATAAGAGATATTTTAAAATTTAAAGTCCAAAGTTAAAAGTCAAAAGTTAAAAGTTAAAGATAAAGAACATTGTTATATTGTTACATTGCTATATTGCTACATTGTTAAATTGTTACATTGTTACATTGTTACATTGTTACATTGTTAAATTGTTACATTGCTAAAGTCGTCATTCTGAACTTGATTCAGAATCTTCTTAAGATGATCCTGATTTTCATCAGGATGACGATGAGAAGACGATTCTGGACCCTGTACCATTCGATACAGGGCTAGAGCAAGCCAGAATGACGGATAGAAATGAGCCTGACTTTTATTGAAATGATAATAAAATAATGTTTGATGTTTGAGACGTTTGAGGCTTGGTGTTTTTATTAATAATTCAAGCGTTTTAGGCAATTCAAACAACTCAAGCGTTTCAAATATTTTTTTAAATTAATATTTTTATGCATTTTTCTTTTAAGGGTCTTTGGGGGGTTTATTTAACCACTTTTCTTTTAAATTTTGGCTTAGGTTTAGTTGGTCTTTTTATTCCCATTTATATTTGGCGGATTAGCGGCCAAATAAGCTTTGTTTTTTATTTTTTTGCTCTTTATTACTTGGGAGTTTTTTTAGCCTCACCCTTGGCTGGCTGGCTTTTTAAAAAATTTATTTCCCCTGATTTTTCTTATTTTCTTTCTATTTGGGGCCGTTTGCTATATTTATATTTTTTGGTTAAAGCAGGAGAGAGCGCGATTTTTCTTTGGCCGGCGGCTTTTATTTGGGGTTTAACGATTCCTTTTTGTTGGTTTCCTTATTATTTAACAGTTACTCATGAGGAAAGTGAGGATGGTAAATTCGGTAAAGAAGTGAGCAGTATGGGAACTTTATCTCAACTGGCTTCGGCGATAGCGCCAGTTTTGGGTGGCTTAATTGTTTCTCAATATGGTTTTAGCTCTTCTTACTTTTTCGCTGGCTTGTTTTTTGCTGTTTCGTTTTTGCCTCTTTATTTTGATCATTATAATCCGCGCCGGGTGGAATTTTCCCTAAGAGACAGTGTTTTATTTATTAAAAACCCAAAAGAGAAAAAATTGAGGCGAGCCTTTTTTGGCAGTGGTTTAGAGGGAGCGGCTAATATTGCTTGGCCACTTTTTATTTTTTCTATATTGGGAGGATATCAAGTTTTAGGTTGGATTAAGGGGTTATCGTTATTTTTTTCAATTTTGATTTTGATGTGGGTAGGTCATTTTATTGATAAAAAAGGCAAGGGAATTTTAAATTGGGGAGTGGGTGCTAATTTCTTTAATTGGTTATTGCGGATTTTAGCTTTTTCTCCATTAACCTTTTTTATTTTTGATTTTTTGGCTACTTTGGGGGGAACTTTGGTGGGGACTCCTTTCCAAACATTAGTTTATGAAAAAGCGCGGGGATATTATTCTCCTTTGGAAATTTTTGTGGCTCGTGATTGGTTAGCTAATTTTGGGGGATTTTTGGCTTGTTTGCTTTTAGCCTTTTTGACTAATTACCGTTTCTTTTGGTTCTTTGCTTTTGCTTTAGGCGCTTTGGGAACGTTTTTAATTCGTGGCAATGATGGTGAACAAACAAAATAAATTTCGTTCTCTTAATGATATTTTAGAGGGTTTTAATCCCTTAAAAGATAGATATATTTCGCGGGAATTTCAAAAGTATGGATACGATTTGGCGCAGGATTTGGGTGATTTGAGAAATCGCTCTTTGTATATAAAATTAGCCAAAGAGGAGCCGCGGGAAGTTTTAGAGAAAATAAAATATGATGTTTTGGAGTCAAAGGTGGGAAACAAAAAGAAACTATTTATGTGGAAGGTAGGGCAGTATCGGTGGCAAAAGAAGCTTGGGCAGAGGCGGCTGGATAGTTCTTTTTTCGAATTTTCACCCGATCAAGTGGCCCGGCGATTATTGGGGAAGATTTTAGTTAGTGTTGATAAATATGATGTTTTGCGGGCCGGAGAGATAGCAGAGACAGAGGCTTATTTTGGTCGAGAGGACTTGGCCTCCCACGCTCGGTTCGGTAAAAAGGGGCGGGCAAAAATTATGTTTGAGAAAGCTGGTGTTGCCTATGTTTATTTGGTTTATGGACTGCATTCAATGTTCAATGTGGTGGCCCATCAAAAGGGGCAAGCTGGGGCAGTTTTAATTCGTTCTTTAAGGCCATTGGTGGGTGGCAAAGGGAAAATTGCTTGTGGGCCAGGGAAGTTGGCTGATTGGCTTAAGATTGATAGAGATTTTAATGGCGAAGACCTGGTTGTTTCAACTCGTCTTGGGATTGTTAAGGGGCGCGAGATTGGCAACGCTAAAATTAATAGCGGCCCTAGAGTAGGGGTGGAGTATGCCGAGAATTGGGTAGATAAGCCTTTTCGTTTTTGGATTAAATATTCACGATATGGGAGTAGATAAAGCTCAAAATTGTATATGGGGTTATCATGCGGAAGAAAAAATGCTGAGACATTTTTTCTTTGATGACCT